>JAVVUK010000048.1:0-11672 GCA_036653215.1 Rikenellaceae bacterium | reverse complement strand
ATATATAATAAGAAGAGCAAGGTTCAGAAAAAATAGATGTTTATTGGTTGGATAACAGAAATATTGTTTTATCTTTGTGCCGTTAATCAAAAAATATTTCACAATGAGTAGTATCTCTTCTGAAAAGAAAACAGAGCTTTTTAGCACGTACGGAAAGTCTAATACAGACACAGGTTCTCCAGAGAGCCAGATTGCCTTATTTTCATACCGTATCAAGCATCTAACAGATCACCTAAAACAAAACCAAAAAGACTACAATACACAACGTAGCCTTCTTCGTCTTGTTGGTAGAAGACGTAGTCTTCTTAACTATCTTAAGAATGTTGATATAGAACGATATAGAGCAATAGTTAAACAACTTGATTTACGTAAATAATTACTAATCACAGTTGTTATTGACTTCCAAAAAATAGGCTGTCCCTTGGGGATAGCCTTTTTTCGTTTTATTTAGATGTTAATGTCTTTAAAACTATCGAGGCAGGGACGCCCCAGTCTATAAATTGAGATAGGTGAAAATCTATCTTTTCTTGTGTAATATCGAAATTGTCAATGTCTGAGATCGCTTTAAGGAGGCTATCCTCATTTTTTGGGTCTATTAGTATTCCGCACTCTCCAACAACCTCTCTCAAGGAAGTTGCGTATGAGCATATAACTTTGGATCCGCACGATAAAGCCTCTAATGGTGGTATGCCAAAGCCTTCTTGCAGAGACACATATATAAAAGCCTTACACGACATATATAGCTTTATAAGTTCATCGTCAGATATGCCATCGTTTAGAAATGTTATATCTTGTGATGAGTATAATTCTCGTAGTGGAGAGGTGTCTTTTACACCTGCTATAATTAATTTTTCACCACTTAGTTTGTTGCGAAAAGCCTCTAAAAGGAATTTTAGGTTTTTGCTCGGTGCATCCGCCGAGAGGGTAAAGTAGAAATTTTCTTTTTTGTCCTGTTTTATATCTTTTGTCTTTTTGTAAAACGCCTCAATACAGTTGTATGTAATTGTAACATCTGTGATGTTAAAAATATGTTTTATCTCGGATGCTGAAAATTCAGATACCGTGATGCAACTATCAATCCTTTTATGTCCTAATTTCAAGACATATCTTCTATATAATGCGCCAACCCTTTGGATGAAATTTTGTCCTTTTGGTAACTTATACATAAATATCAAGTCGTGGATTGTTGTAACTAACTTAATGTGTCTTGGTGTTATTAAAGGAAAGGTGTTTGAGGGAGACCACAAAACATCGATCTTATCTTTTATGATAAAAAAAGGCATGATAATCTGCTCTCCAATAATAAAATTTGAAGTAGGCAACTTGTGAAATCGGAAATTATGAGGTAATGGTTTATCACACTTGTCATCTATATATAGGACATATTGGTTTTTTGTGTCCATGATAAATAGCTTTTCCACTATTTCTCTACAATAACGTCCCATTCCTCTGTGTGAGGATGCCGCTAAACGATAGTCTATACCTATAATCATAATCTTATTCTTATGATACAAATGTAATAAAAATGTCGTATAATATGTCAACATAAATAAAAATTACTACCTTTGTACTCAATAGACAGATGTATAATAATTATCTTAAGAAAAAGATATGTTTGATGTAAAAACAAAAACAATAGAATTAAGTGGCGGTCGCCAAATAATTCTTGAGACAGGTAAAATGGCTAAACAGGCCGATGGAGCTGTCGTCGTAAAACAAGGGGACACGATGCTTCTTGCAACTGTGGTTGCTGCAAGAGACGCAAAGGCAGATACTGACTTTATGCCCCTTTCAGTAGAGTACAAGGAAAAATACGCTTCTTGTGGTCGTTTTCCAGGAGGTTTCTTAAAACGTGAGGCTCGTCCTTCAGATTATGAAATTCTCGTATCACGTCTTATAGACCGTGCTTTACGTCCTCTTTTCCCAGCTGACTACCATGCCGAAGTTTTTGTGTCGGTTACACTTATCTCTGCTGATAAAGACATTCAACCAGATGCTCTTGCTGGTCTTGCTGCTTCTGCGGCACTTGCAGTTAGTGATATTCCTTTCGAATGTCCTATCTCTGAGGCTCGTGTAGCTCGTATAAACGGAGAGTTTGTTGTGAACCCTGTTTTCTCACAAATGGAAAACGCTGATATTGATATGATGGTTGCTGGTACATACGACAACATATTGATGGTTGAGGGTGAGATGAAAGAGATCTCTGAATTAGATATGATTGAGGCTATTAAGTTTGCCCATGCTGAAATAAAGAAACATTGTGTTGCACAGATAGAACTTGCTAAAGAGCTTGGTAAAGATGTTAAAAGAACATATTGCCACGAAGATAACGACGAAGAGCTTAAAGCAAGAGTTATAGCTGCTACATATGACAAGGTATATGAAGTTGCAAAAAGTATGTCTGCCAAACATGACAGATCTGATAAGTTCGACGAGATAGAAGCTGAATTTATCGCTACTTTAGCTCTTGAAGAGCAAGAAAAAGTGTCGCTTGTTAAACGTTACTTCCACGACCTTGTTCTTAAGAAAGCTATGCGTAACATGATCCTTGATGAAGGTGTGCGTCTTGACGGTCGTAAGACTACCGAGATACGTCCTATCACTTGTGAGCCTGGTATCCTTCCTGCTCCTCACGGATCGGCACTATTTACTCGTGGTGAGACTCAAGCTCTTGCAACAGTGACTTTGGGTACACGTCTTGATGAGAAGATGATCGATGATGTCCTATTTAAAGGAACAGAGAAATTTACACTACACTATAATTTCCCTCCATTTGCAACTGGTGAGGCTCGTCCTTCACGAGGCATCTCACGTCGTGAGATAGGTCACGGTAACCTTGCGTTCCGTGCGTTAAAGGCGATGATGCCATCTGGTGAGGAGTGTCCTTACGCTGTACGTGTCGTGTCTGATATTCTCGAATCTAACGGTTCTTCATCTATGGCTACTGTTTGTGCAGGTACTCTTGCTCTTATGGATGCTGGGGTGAAACTTAAAAAGCCTGTTTCAGGTATCGCTATGGGACTTATCGCTGAGCCTGGTAAATTTGCAATCTTGTCTGATATTTTAGGTGATGAAGATCACCTTGGAGACATGGACTTCAAAGTTACACGTACTCGTGATGGTATCACAGCTACACAAATGGATATAAAGGTAGATGGTCTTTCTTATGAAGTGCTTGAACAAGCTCTTAACCAAGCGAAAGTAGGTTGTATGCACATACTTGGTAAGATTACAGAAGTTCTTGATAGCCCACGTGAAGATTACAAACCACAAGTGCCTCGTATGGTTCAGGTTGTTGTTCCTCAAGAGTTTATTGGTGCTATCATAGGACCTGGTGGTAAGATTATCCAAGATATGCAAAAGGTGAGTGGCGCAACAATAACTATCACAGAAGTTGATAGTCAAGGTATAGTCGACATATTTGCAGATAACAAAGAAGCTATTGACTTTGTTATGGATAAGATAAAAGGTATAATCGCTGTTCCAGAGGTTGGCGAAATATATAAAGGTAAGGTTAAGACAATAATGGACTTTGGTGCATTCATTGAGATCCTTCCTGGTAAAGACGGTCTTCTTCACATCTCTGAGATTGATACAAAACGTATTGAGACGATGGAAGAATCTGGCATCAAAGAGGGTGATATCATTGAGGTTAAGCTAATCGGCTTTGACAAAGGCAAGATGAAACTTTCTCGTCGTGTTCTTCTTTCTGGTGGTGATGTGCCTCGTCCTCCTCGTGAGCCAAGAGAGGGAGATGGTGAACGTCGTGAGCGTCGTGACGGTGATCGTCGTGGTGGCGATCGTGGACCACGTCGTGATGACCATCGCAGATAAGACAGTGTTTTAAGTCGAAAAAGGTTATTAGAGCAATTGTTCTAATAACCTTTTTTATTATGGGACATATTTATACAAAAAGAGATAGACGCAATTTTACGTCTATCTCTTTTATTATCTCAGTGTTGCTTATAGAACTTGGAATGTTGTTGATGTTGTTGCGCAAATTGGACAAGAAGCAATACCTTCTATTGTACTAAATGTTTCACCACATTTTGGACATACATACCATGTTGTAGATACATTAAGATCGTTACCATCAGCAGTTAATTTAGAAATGGCATCTTGATAAATTGAAGCGTGAGTTTTTTCTACTTCAAGAGCCCAAGAGAATGATGTGACAGCGTCAGCTGCTTTTTCAAGGTTAGCTGTTTCAACCATTTTTGGATACATATCTGTCAACTCATAGTTTTCACCATTAAGGGCAGTGTTAAGGTTAGCTAATGTAGAGTCAGCAACTACTGTTTCGATTACGACTTCCATAGAGTCGCCTAATTTGTTTAAAACAGCCATGTGATTTTTAGCATGGATAGCTTCGGCAGCACTTGTAGCAGCGAAAAGCTTAGAGATGTTCATAAGGCTATCTTGAGCAGCACGTTCAGAGAAAGCAGCGTATTTTGCGCTTGCGTTGCTCTCGCCTGTGATAGCTTCTTTAAGATTAGCGATTGTTTGTTCTGGTTTTGCAGCTTTGCAAGATACCATCATTACTGAAAGTGTAGCAACAGCTACAAAAAGTAAAATTTTCTTCATAGTTTTTTTATTTAAATTGGTTTATTAAAAAGTGTTTCTTTGATATTGTTATAACCCTATCATGTAGCCATATACCAATGTCCCACCGAGTGATCCTGTTATTGAAACGGCAATCGCTGCAAGAGCATAAAAGAGCAATCCTATCTGTTGCATCTTGTTAGCTTTTTCATTGTATTTATATGCAAGAAGATAGAGAATAGAAGAAAGGATTAGTAATAGTGTGGTGATAACGGCAAACATGACATGGCTGTTACGTACCTCAAGGGTGATGCCTGTAAATGTCCCGGTAAATATATAGCCTGACAAAACAGTTACTATCATGGAGATAGTGGCGAAGTAGAGTATGTATTCCCCACATCGTATTCCCTTACCTTTTTTCTTTAGAAACAATTGATTTATGACTTCAAATAAGAAGCCTAACATTGCGAGTGCAATAGGAAAGTGCACAAGCATCGGATGGATATGAGATGTGCTAAACATAATTAAGTTTTTTATTGCTGTAAAGATATATTATTTTTATTACATTTGTTCAAAATATTTGTAATGATATATATAAAAAATATTAAAAAGAGATTTGGTGAGGTTGAAGTGCTTAACGGAGTGACACTTAGCGTAGAAAAAGGAGAACTTATCACTATCGTTGGAAAGAGTGGAGCAGGGAAAACAACACTCATGCAAATTATGGGAACGCTTATGCCTTCTGATCAAGGTGAGGTGGTTATCGACTCTGTTAATATCGCAAATCTATCGTCAAATGAACTTGCCGATTTTAGAAATAAAAAAATAGGTTTCGTATTTCAATTTCATCATCTATTACCCGAATTTTCTGCTGTGGAAAATGTGATGATGCCCTCTTTGATAGCTGGTGTGGGGCGTTGTGAGGCTCGTAAAAAATCGATGGATCTTTTGACTATGCTTGGCGTTGAGAGGCGTGCAGATCATAAGCCGTCTCAAATGTCGGGTGGTGAGCAACAACGTATCGCTGTGGCACGAGCTCTTATAAATTCTCCGGCTGTGCTTTTTGCCGATGAACCATCGGGAAACTTGGATACACAAAATAAAAAAGAACTTCATGAGCTCTTCTTCCGTTTACGTCGGGATCTTGGACAAACAGTGGTGATCGTTACGCACGATGAGTCTTTGGCGCAAGAGTCGGACAGACGTATAGAAATAGTAGACGGTAAAATACTATGACAGAAAACGAATTAAAGGAGCTTTTAGATGAGCTTCATGATAGATATAACAATCAATCTTTTATAGAGTTAGATCCCATTTCTATACCTCATGCTTTTGAGAAGCGTGAAGATATTGAAATTTCAGGTTTCCTTGCTGCAACAATAGCGTGGGGAAACCGTAAGATGATAGTGCGTAATGCAAAACGTATGGTCGATCTTATGGAGGGAGAGCCATATCGTTTTATTATGGAGGCTGATGATCACGATTTGCAGTCAGTAGAAAATTTTGTTCACCGCACCTTTAATGGCAGTGACTTTATCTATTTCTTGACGGCTCTGAAAAACATATATCATAACTATGGAGGCATAAAAGATGTCTTTGTAAATGGATACCTAAAGAACAACTCTTTGGAAGAGGGAATAGCCGATTTTAGAAGGATTTTCTTCGAGTTAGATCATCTCCCACGAGTTGAACGTCAGCTCTCTTCGGTAGAGAAAAACTCGGCTTGTAAGCGTGTAAATATGTATTTGCGATGGATGGTGCGTAATGATAATAGAGGTGTTGACTTTGGTCTGTGGCGTGAGATACCTACTTCAGCCTTATATATCCCTTTGGATGTCCACGCTGGAAATGTAGGTCGTAATTTAGAACTTCTCTCACGTAAACAAAACGACTGGAAGGCAGTATTGGAACTTACGGAAAATCTCCGTCGGTTTGATGTCGATGATCCTATAAAATACGACTATGCCCTTTTTGGTGTTGGTGTCAATAAAGGTTTGTAATGGCAAATTCATATTTTAATTTTAAGAGGTTTACCATAAATCAAGATCGATGTGCTATGAAAGTAGGCACCGATGGGGTGTTGCTTGGTGCTTGGGCTATGGTGGGTAATGAGGAGTGCTCGATTTTAGATATAGGCACTGGAAGTGGAGTAGTGGCTCTCATTGTGGCACAACGAAATGAAAATGCTATAATAGATGCAATAGATATAGATGCAGAGGCTGTGGAACAGGCGGCTGATAATTTTGAACTTTCGCCTTGGGGAAACAGATTATCCGCTCAATGTAGTCCACTGCAAGAATATAACCCACCGAAAAAATATAAGTATATAATCTCTAATCCTCCTTATTTTATAAATTCATTAAAGGCAGATGGTGGACGTGCTGTGGCACGGCATACCGATACCCTTTCTTATGATGATTTGATAGAGGGAGTGTTGAGGTTGTTGGATGAGAATGGCGTTTTTACAGCTATATTCCCATATGTAGAGTCTAATATCTTTGTGGCTCTTGCCGCCTCAAAGGGACTCTTTTGTAATAAAAGGTTGGAGGTGAAAGGTGCTGCTAATAAGTCAGTTAAAAGGGTGCTACTTTGTCTTTCACGCAATAGGATCGAAGACCTGCCTATTGATACACTGATAATAGAAAATGGAGAACGCCACATATATACTCCTAAATATATAGAGCTCACAAAGGATTTTTATTTATAAAGGAGCGTTAAGTTCGTTTATGACCTCAACGGCACGTAATATGGTGCTGCTTTTAGGCTGTTCTGGAAATGTGTTGCGTTGTTCAGACCACTCTTTACCTATGTTATAATAGTCTATATCGCTACCTATACGGTTGTTGATAATCCCATCTAATGACTTGATATACATAAACCAACGATTATAGTAGTAGTCGCCTAAGATCCCACTTTTTGGCGAGTAGCACATATCGTTTTTGCGTAACATATTCGAGATATATCGGTCGCCCCAAATTGTTGTATAACGACGTATGTCACCTTCGTAAACTCCTTTTTCCGGGAACGAAATTCCTTTTGCACGCCCCAATTCTAAATACTTATCATATCTAAATTCGGATCTGGTATTGTATAATTTGTCGAGCATCATAATTAGAGATAAAAATTTATCACTCTCTTTCTTAAAGAAGTCGACGCTGCGGCTGTCTACCGAGTTAGCCATCTTTGTAATAAGCTCTGCAAGACGATTGTAAAGTGCCGCTTGCGTAAATATTATAAGGTCGTGTTGATATAAAGCGTTGGATGAATATTGAGCTGCCTCCCCTGCAAAAGCCTTTAGTGCAGACATATAAGAAGATGTTTTGGATATGTCTATGGTCGGCGATAATTGTAGTGTCGGCTCGCTGTAAATGAAAGGACGAACCTCCGATGTGCTTTGAGAATACATGGTTTCTATCGCCTTTTCAATGATAGGGCTTTCTTTGCCATATCCATGTTTTACATATATTTTAATATAGTCTTGATATGGCAAGGCGTTGTTCCATATATAAGAAGACAGGAAGTTTGCATTTATCCTAAATACATCGTTATCAATTAGTTCAATGCCACAAAAAAGAAGCCTATTTCTATAATTTCTATTATATATGTTTTCTAATGCTTCATCCTTAGATGGTCTTAATATAAAATCATGATGTCCCGTTACTCCTGTCTTATCCCAAGAGAGTAATTTCTCGTAACTGCTTAAAAGAAGCACTTTCCCACGTGGAAGGGTAGCTATCTCTAAGTCTGTGGCAGAGTCTAATGATGTGTCATAGACCCATGTTGCGTTATTATTATTTTGTTGTAAAAGTGAAAATGCTTTTAATGTGGGCACTCTAAAATAGCGGATGTCCCCATATAGGTTCTTTATTTGAGAATAATAGTGTTTCGCAAATTCCTCTTTTGAGATTTCCGATGGCGTTTGTATGCCGTTGTATCCAGGAGCTATCACTTCTATTTCCCATTTTCTAAGCTCTGTCGATATGAAGTTGTGAAGAGCTTTTTCTTTGTCATACCACCATATCGGCAACTCTTCTGCTCCTCCGTCGCATAAGCCTTGTAACCACCAACAGTAGTATGAAGGCATAGGTAGAAAACGACTTACCTGTTCTTCGCTACATCCGCTCTCTAATAGTGCGTTTCGCAAAACAGAACCCACGCCAATAGGCATATAAGTCATGTTAACGCCCGATAGAGCCATGCGGTCGATCTCTTTTTGCCACTCTTCAACTCCCCAATAGATACGTTCCCCTTTGTAACTCTCTTCATTTAGATATGTGCGAGTTGTGATTTCCGTCTGGTGACGTATAGGCGTTGTTATCTCTACCAAATCTTTGGGTAGGGTAAAATTCATCTGGTAAGGAGTCAGCGTTATGTTTGCTATTTCCTTAAGATAAAAATTCAATCCTGCAGCAAGAGAAAGATTATTATTCCCACTTATGTAAACTTTATTTTTTGTGCTTGATACAGTAAAAAAGTCATTTGTGCTTTGAGGATCTGTTATCTCAAAGTCAAAACGGTTTACTTCCTCTTTGGCGTAACGTTCAAGGAGCCCCACAATAGGGAGGTCGCTCTTTGAACGAGCAACCCCCACGAGGGTATATGCAATGAATATGACCGCTATTATACTTTTTCTAAGCACGTAGACTCTTATATACTGTTAAATGATTTTGCTATTTGATCTGCCATTTCGTTTACTGCCTTTTCTAACTTGCTCCCTATCATTAATTTGAGCATGGCGTTTAGCTTAGCATGGACAGTGATTCGAACTCTGGTGTCTAATTCGGAAACGCTATGTAGCTGTATCCAAAAATAAAATTCAAAAGGCATTTGGTCGCCGCTTATCTTAATTACTTTAGAGGGTTCTCTTTCTAACATTTTTAATTTTAGGGTTAGCCCCTTCATTGAAAATGAGCAGGTGTCTTCCGTTGCCATCCATCCTTCGACTTTATCTTTAAGTATGGGCGTGAAATTATCAAAGTTTGATAGCGTGTTGTATATCAAAGAGTCAGGCTTGTTTATGGCAACCTGATGGCTTACATATTCTGTCATATTTGTCTACTTATTCCATTTTTCTGGAGCTTTTCTCCAATCTTTTAACGTCTCAAGGTCTGAAGATATTATATAATTTTCTTTAACGGCTATATCTATAAGTGTTTCATAATTGCTAAGTGTGTCAAGGGCGCACGATGCTTTGGCAAAATTTTCGACCGATAGAGGGAAGCCATAAGTGAAAATAGCAACCATTCCTAAAACCTCACAACCTGCTTCACGCAACGCCTCTACTGCCGCAAGGCTACTTCCTCCGGTAGAGATAAGGTCTTCTATGACGACAACTTTATCGCCTTTTTTATATTCACCCTCAATTTGATTTGTCATGCCGTGACTCTTTGGAGCCGAACGTACATATATAAAAGGCATATTCAACTCTTCAGCGGCTAAGATGCCATGTGCAATGGCTCCAGTTGCTACTCCTGCGATCATTGTAGCTTCAGGATAACGTTCTTTTATTGTCTCAGCAAAGGATTGAGCTACCATCTTGCGAATTGTTGGATATGATAATATTTTACGATTATCGCAATATATAGGAGAATGCCATCCCGATGCCCAAGTAAAATAGTTTGTTGGATTGAGTTTTATTGCTTTAATTTGCAGTAATGCTTGAGCAATGTTTTTTGCTATTGAGTTATTCATACTTATAAATTAATGGTTATGTGTCATCTGTTTTACAAAGACAAAGATATTATTTTTGTTGATAATAACAGCGAAAATAGAGAAAATAATATTATATTTGCACCTACACTAACAGTAGAAGATGTTGTGTTTATGTTTAGATATTACAAAGAGGTATATATCTTAAGTGACGATCCACAAAAGGCGTTCAATATATTCACTTCTCATCTTAAACGCATTGAGGCTGCTGGGGGCGTTGTCGCTTCAGATGAGGACGAGGTCCTTATGATAAAACGCAATGGTCGTTGGGACATCCCGAAAGGAAAGCGAGAAATAGGTGAAGATATGCCTACGTGTGCTGTTCGTGAGGTTCAAGAAGAGTGTGGCATAGGTGCTTTAGAGTGTGGCGATCTTATATGTATAACAAATCACATATACCAAATAGGCAAAAACTGGGTTGTTAAACCTACTTCTTGGTATCACATGAAAAATAAAGGAGCAAAAGAACAACTAAAACCGCAAACAGAAGAGGGTATAGAGATAGTCGAGTGGGTGAAAATAAATGATTTATCAGAGAAAACAAAAGAGAGTTATTCCACAATAAAACACGTAATAAGAAATCTATAAGGAACCTATGAGAAAACTATTAACATCAATTATGGCTATATCTATGGGAGTAGCATTATCGTCATGTCAGCATTTGGAAAAGCCGAAATCGATAATTTTTAATGAACTTACAGAACAAGAGAAAGCAGATGGTATCATGACACCCGATGTCTTACTTAAGTTGCGTCGAATATCTGGTAGTGCTCTTTCTCCAGATGGAAAAACAGTCGTTTACTCAGTCTCTAATCAAGATGTCGAAAATAATACTACATTTAGTAACCTCTTTGTAGCTTCTGTGGGCGATAGCGTAAGCGTAAATATCACCTCCACAAACAAGAAACAAAATCATTCTCCTGCTTGGAGCAGCGATGGTAATTTTATATTCTTTTTAGGATCAACAGATACAGCCGGCACACAAGTGTTTAGTATTACAGCCGATGGAAAAGATAAAAAACAAATTACAGAGGTCGAAGGTGGTGTAGGTGGATTTGTTGTGTCTCCAAAAGGGGACAAGATACTATATAATATAAGCGTAAAGGTAGATTCTACAAAGGACGATCTTTATCCTAAATATGGTAAGTCGACAGCTAAGATCTATGACGACCTTATGGTACGTCACTGGGATTATTGGTTAGATGGAACATACAACCATATATTTGTTGCCGACCTTGAAAAAGGAAAGGCTAAAAATGCTATTGACATAAACAAAGGTGAGGCGTGGGATACTCCTATGGCTTCAGATTTTGATATCTCTTCAGTGGTGTGGAACCATGCAGGAACACAAATTGCATATTCTTCAAAAAAGATACACGGAATGGAATATGCTGTAACAACAAATTCAGACATCTACATCT
>JAVVUK010000047.1:0-11791 GCA_036653215.1 Rikenellaceae bacterium | reverse complement strand
TCGTCCAGACCGCCAAAAACAAAGTCCCTGATAATCGGTATGATTGTTAGGGACTTTTTGTATTATATATTTCCTGCAAATTATACAGTTTCATAAGGTGATGCAAGTGTTGTTCTGCAACATAGAATAAAAGGAGCGTTTTTAGTTGAGTTTCAAGGAGATTTATATTCTATTTATAGATATAACAAATTAAGGGCGACCTGTTGGGGTCACCCTTAATTTGTTATATAGGTTTTAGACTATTTGTCTAAGCTGTGGATAACAAGACCAGAGCGAAGTTTAGGCTCAAACCATGTTGTCTTAGGAGGCATTATGTTGCCACTGTCTGCTATGTTTATAAGTTGTTTCATAGACACAGGATAAAGGGCAAATGCAACTTTCATATTACCATTGTCGACACGTTTTTCAAGTTCACCAAGACCACGAATACCACCGATAAAGTCGATACGTTTGTCGGTACGTAGATCTTTGATGCCAAGAATTTCGTCTAACACAAGGTTAGAAAGGATAGTAACGTCAAGAACACCGATAGGGTCTTTGTCGTCATATCTGCCTGCTTTAGCAGTGAAGCTATACCACTCACCACCAAGATACATACCGAAGTTGTGTAGTCCTGTTGGTTTGTGTGCTTTCTTACCTACTTTCACAACGTCAAAATTCTTACTTAACTTCTTAAGAAGTTCCGCTTCACTAAGACCGTTAAGGTCTTTTATTACACGGTTGTAATCGATAATTTTAAGTTGGTTATCTGGGAAGATAACAGTAAGGAAGTAACAATATTCTTCTTCGCCGGTGTGGTTAGGGTTGTTACGCATTTTTTCCTGTCCCACAAGAGCAGCAGCAGCAGTACGGTGATGACCGTCAGCTACATATAAAGAAGGTATAGTTTCAAATATTTCAGTTATACGTTTGTTTGTCTTAGCGTCTTCGATAACCCAAAATGTATGACCAAATCCTTCAGCAGAAGTGAAATCATATTCTGGTTTGTTATTTTTAACGATAGTTGAAACAATAGTATCAATCTCTTTGTTCGCAGGATAAGAGAAGAATACTGGTTCGATGTTTGCGTTTTGGATACGCACGTGCATCATTCTATCCTCTTCTTTATCTTTACGAGTAAGTTCGTGTTTCTTGATGTGGTTGTCAAGGTAATCTTGGAAGTGGCAGCAACCTACAAGGCCATATTGAGTACGACCTTCCATTGTTTGTGCATAGATATAGAACTTCTCGTTCTTATCTTTCACAAGCCAACCGTTATTTTGCCATTTCTTGAAATTCTCGGCTCCTTTTTCGTACACTTCTTTGCTGTGTTCATCAGCAATAGGATCAAAATCAATTTCTGGTTTGATTATGTGAAGAAGTGATTTCTCTGTTGCCTCAACTTTTGCTTCTTGAGAGTTTAACACATCATAAGGACGTGAAGAAACCTCTTTAGCTAAGTCTTTTGGTGGGCGGATACCAGCAAATGCTTTTACTTTTACCATAAAAATATTTTTATTTGTTTACCTTGAATGTAGTGTCACCTGTTGCAAAGAACTTAGTGATTTGGTTTGCAGCAGCAAGACCAGCGTTCATGTTTGCTTCAGCAGTTTGAGCACCCATTTTCTTAGGTGTTGCAAAGAAACGAGGAGCATATTTTGTAAGATCAGCAGCACATGAAGGAGCTACGTCAGCAACATATTTGAAATCTTCTCTTTCGGCAAGGATCTTAGCAAGACCAGCTTCGTCAATAACCTCTTTACGAGCTGTGTTGATAAGAAGAGCACCTTTAGGCATTCTGTTGATAAGATCAAAATTGATGCTATTTGTTGTTTGTGGTGTAGCAGGAATATGTAGAGACACAACTTGGCAAGTAGAGTATAGTTCTTCAACAGAAGCAACTTCTTTTACGCCATCATCAGCAAATATCTTTTTGTCTCTAACAAATGGGTCGAAAGCATAAACTTCCATACCAAGACCTTTAGCATATCTACCAACAATACGACCGACATTACCATAAGCATGAATACCGATTTTTTTACCGCTAACTTCTTTACCTGTCTTACCGTCAAATTGACCACGGAACATAAAGATCATAAGAGCGATAACAAGCTCAGCAACAGCGTTTGAGTTTTGTCCTGGAGTGTTCATAACAACAATGCCACGAGCTGTACAAGCTTCAAGGTCTACGTTGTCATATCCAGCACCTGCACGAACTACGATTTTAAGTTTTGGAGCAGCAGCTACAACCTCAGCAGTGATTTTGTCACTTCTTATGATTATTGCTTCTACATCTTTCACAGCGTCTAAAAGTTGTGATTTGTCAGTATAGCTTTCAAGTATTGCCAATTGGTGTTTAGCACCTTCTACAATCCCTTTGATGCCGTTTACAGCGTCTTTAGAGAATGGTTTGTCTGTTGCAATTAAAATTTTCATAATGATGTTTTTTATGCTAATAAACTGTTTACAGATCGCTCCATAAACAGTTTATTTATTTAAATTTTCAAAAATTATTATTTATTAGCTTTTTCAAACTCTTGCATACAAGCAACTAATGCTTCTACGCTTTCTTTAGGACAAGAGTTGTAGATTGAAGCACGGAAACCACCAACAGAACGGTGACCTTTAATACCTACCATGCCACGTGCTTTAGCAAATTCCATAAATGCAGCTTCTAAATCTTCGTGTCCTTTAGCCATTACGAAACAAACGTTCATTAATGAACGGTCTTCTTTAGCAACTGGTCCAACGAATAATGGGTTGCGATCTATTTCATTATAAAGGATAGCAGCTTTTTCTTCGTTTCTTTTTTGCATAACTTTAAGACCACCTAATTCTTTAACCCATTTCAAAGTTTCGTGCATCACGAAAATAGGGAACACTGGAGGAGTGTTGAACATAGATTTGTCTCTTGGTGTAGCACCAAAGTGAGTACGGTAGTCAACCATTGTTTGAATTGGACGACCTACTTTGCCTAAAATATCTTTACGGATAATAGCAAAAGTAACACCAGCAGGACCGACGTTCTTTTGAGCACCACCATAGATCATTGCATATTTCTTGATGTCTACTGGACGAGACATAATATCAGATGACATATCAGCTACTAAGTTGATAGGGCAATCTATATCTTTATGTATCTCTGTACCGTAGATAGTGTTGTTTGTTGTGATGTGGAAATAGTCAGCATCAGTAGGGATAGTATAGTTTTTAGGAATGTAAGAGTATGTCTTGTCTTCAGAAGAAGCAACAACCTCTACATCACCATAAAATTTAGCTTCCTTAGCAGCTTTTTTAGCCCAAACACCTGTTTGAAGGTATGCAGCTTTTTTGTTAAGAAGGTTTGCAGGAACATGGAAGAACTGAGTAGAAGCACCACCACCAACGAATATTACTTCGTATTCTTCAGGGATGTCTAACAACTCTCTCCATAACTGCTCTGTTTCAGCCATGACACGTTCCCAACCTGGAGTACGGTGAGATATTTCTAACAGACCGATACCTGTGTTATCAAAATCACGAATAGCTTCGATAGCCGATTCAATTGCCTGCTTTGGCAATACGCAAGGCCCTGCGTTAAAATTATGTTTTTTCATTCCTTTTAAAATAAGAAAATTAATAGATGTTATTTATTCCACAAAGATATAATTTAAAAATCTAATAAAACAATTTTTTAGATATATTTTACTAATTCATTATTACCTTTGCCGGCAATGGATAATAAATCATCTTTAGTTAAAGGAAATGTACAACGACAAATGTTGTTTTTTGCCGTTCCCATGATTATAACTCAACTTTGTCAACAGGTATATCAACTTACAGATACCATAATAGTAGGTCGTTATCTTGGAGATAGTTCCTTAGCGGCAGTCGGGGTTAGTGCACCTTTTGTCTTCTTATTCATAGCTCTTGCCAAAGGGGTTAGCATGGGATCTTCAATCATTGTCTCTCAAAATTGGGGTAGCGGCAATATGAAAAATGTAAAAGTAGCCGCTAATTCTCTATACCTATTTATTATTTTATTTAGTCTTTTTGTAACTGCTGTGGGGCTTATCTTCAGTGAGAATATAATGAATGTTATTAATCTTCCTGATGAGATTTTTATAACAGCAAGTGAATATTTTAACATATACCTTGTAGGCTTAATTTTCTTATTTCTCTCAAATGCCGTGATGGGGCTACTTATAGGAATTGGTAATTCTATGACACCTATGATTTTTGTTGCATTATCAGTGGCTTTTAATATAATACTCGATATACTTTTTGTTGTTGTGTTTGGTTTGGGAGTTCGTGGTGTGGCTTGGGCAACGGTAATAACTCAAGGACTTGTTACTATTGCGATGTTTATATATACAAATAGAAAACTTCCTATTTTGGGAATTTCTATAAGACCTATTTTTGATTGGAACATATTTAATAGGAGTATGAGGCTTGGTCTTCCAACTGGTTTTCAGCAAGTTTTTGTGGCAGTAGGCATGGTCGCAATAATGGGGGTGATAAATAATTTTGGTGTCGATGTGATAGCTGGTTATGTGGCTGCCTCACGTGTCGAGGGTTTTGTTATGGTGGTGCCTCTTAGTTTGGCAAGTGCCTTGACGGCGTTTGTAGCTCAAAATTATGGTGCTGGAGATATAAAAAGGGTTGAGCAGGGGATTTTTGAGACCTTAAAGATCAGTTTTGTCTCGTGTTTTGTGGTGTTAATGTTATTGTCTGTTTTTGGGACATCCTTTATGAGGCTTTTTACAAATAATCCAAACGTTATAAATATAGGTAACCAATATCTATTTATAATAGGTCTTACATTTACTCTTTTTAGTGTTATGTTTGTTTATATGGGAGCTTTGCGAGGGGTTGGAAATACTATATTTCCTATGGTAACGACGCTTTTTACCTTATGTGTCTTGAAAATTCCTGTGGCTTATTTTTTGTCGTCAACTCCTTTACACGAACTCGGTATATGGCTTGCCTCTCCAATATCGTGGCTTGTAGGTGTTGTGGTTTCAATTGCATATTGGTATTTTGTACAACTTAAAAAAATTAAAAGATGAGAAGTATCTTTACCTCCCTCTTTACAACTAACTTTTTTGGCGTTTTGAACGATAATTTTCTTAAGACGCTTGCTTGTTTTATCGCTATACGATGGGTCTCAGCTGAAAATGCTTCTTTTGTTGTTAGTGCTGCTGCTGCCTCTTTGGTGTTGCCTTATATCTTACTATCTCCTCTTGCAGGACGATGGGCTCATATATTTTCGAAAAAGAAGGTAGTAGTGTATTCTAAAATTGCCGAAATCCCAATTATGTTTATTGCTATTTTGGGTTTTTACCTTGAGTATGTGTGGGTTGTTATATTTTCCATTTTCCTTATGGGAACGCAAAGTTCACTCTATTCGCCTGCTAAATATGGTCTTATCCGAGATGTCGGAGGTGAAAATAACCTTCCTTTTGGTGTTGGAGGCTTTGAGGCTGTTTCCTTTTTTGGAATGCTTAGTGGAACTTTGCTTGCTGCTTTTCTCTCCGAGAGTGTCGATATGATTACCTTATATCTATTGCTTGTTGCTTTTGCTGTTGCAGGGCTTGTGTTGAGCCTTACTATAAAGGTAAGAGAACAATATATTGGTGATGATATTCCTTCGTCTGTAAATCCCATAACATTTATACGAAACACTCATAAAGAAGCTCGAAAATATAAAGGGTTAAACACAATAATATTTGGCTTATCTCTCTTTTGGTGGCTTGTTGCCTCTCTTCAAATAGGACTTTTAGTATATTGCCAGATGACCTTAGGACTATCCCCTTGGCAGACAGGTGTCGTCCTTTCTCTTGCTGCTGTAGGAATAACATTAGGCTGTTTAATGGCAGGCGTGTTACAGAAAGATGCTTTCATTTTTCGTTGGGTTGCGCCCTCTTCTTTTGCCGTTTCGTTCTTGTTATTGGTTCTTTTTTTCGTGCCTCTTACGCCTATTGCTTTTAGTGTGGTGCTCTTCGCTTTGTCTGTGTTATGTGGCTTTTTTAAGGTGCCTCTTGATACAGCAATTCAGAAACGGGCGAAAGGTAATTTTCTGCCTACCGTATTGGCATATTTCAATCAAGTGTCCTTTATCTTTATCCTCTTAGCGTCTGCTACTTTAGCTCTCATATCTCTTTTTCTGCCGCCCAAATATCTATTCCTTGTTTTGGGATTAGTCTTTCTAATAGTTCCCTTTTATCTGATGTCTGGTTTGAAACCATTGTTGTGCTACTTTGGTCGTTCTATTATCCATCTGCGATATGATATTAAAGTTTCAGGGTTAGATAGATTATCGGTAGATAAGACATACCTCATCTTGCCAAACCACCAAGCTGTTGCCGATCCTGTAATATTGTTTGCCGAGTTTTATCAATATGATATGCACCCTCTTGTTGACGAGTTATATTTCACTTCGCCTTTCGTTGGTGATGTGGTGCGCTTTTTTCATGGTATCCCTGTCCCAGATCTTGGACTTAGCCGTAAAGGGTTATCACAAACTCGTTCTCTTGAAAGTATATCTTTAAATGCTCTGAAAGGAGGTCAGAATATAGTGCTTTACCCTTCAGGTGCAATAACAAAAGACGGATTAGAGCATATTGGAACCAAGCAACTTGCCTATAAATTATCGCAAGATTTACCTCAAGATGTAGAGGTTATAGGAGTGCGCATACAAGGACTGTGGGGTAGCATATGGAGCCGATATGGCAGAAATACGACACCTCCGTTGTTACCAACGCTTTTTAAATCTTTATTGACGTGTCTTTTTGTTTTAGTTTTCAAAAAGCGTAGGGTCGTGACCTTAGACCTATATAATATAACAGACGAGGTTAAGCAGTGGGCTCAAGGTGATAAGATAGAGTTCAATAAATCATTAGAGTCGTTGTATAACAAAGGACGCTGATTGAGCGTCCTTTGTGTTTGTTGTTATCTGCTATAATTTGGAGCTTCTTGAGTGATGGTGACATCGTGTGGATGGCTCTCGTTCATGCCTGAGTTTGTGATACGGCAGAAACGTGCATTTTTCAGAGCTTCAATATTTTTAGCTCCACAATAACCCATCCCAGATCTTAGACCTCCGATTATCTGATATGCAACCTCCGATAGTGTCCCTTTATAAGGAACACGAGCCGCTATGCCTTCGGGAACAAGCTTTTTAGCGTCGTTCTCATCTCCTTGAAAATACCTGTCTTTAGAACCTTTTTGCATAGCTTCTAAAGACCCCATTCCACGATAAGATTTAAATTTACGTCCGTTATATATTATTGTCTCACCCGGAGATTCGTCTACTCCGGCAAGCATGGAGCCTACCATAACGGTATCTGCTCCTGCGGCTATCGCCTTTACTATATCACCAGTATAGCGTATGCCACCATCGGCAATTACAGGAACACCGCTGCCTTTCAGAGCCTTAGAAACTTCGTATATGGCACTTAGCTGTGGCACGCCAACCCCAGCTATAATTCGTGTTGTGCATATTGAACCTGGTCCTATACCGACCTTAACAGCGTCTGCACCTGCTTCGACTAACATCAGAGCAGCCTCAGGTGTTGCTATGTTTCCTACAATAATATCTATATTTGGATATTCTTTTTTAACCTTTTTTAAAGTCTCAATAACGCCTTTTGAGTGTCCATGTGCTGTGTCTATTACAATAGCGTCTGTACCTGCATTAACAAGAGCTTCAATACGTTGCATCACATCGTTTGTTACACCCACGCCTGCTGCAACTCTTAATCTTCCTTTAGAGTCTTTACAAGCGATAGGGTTCATGCGCACCTCTTTAATGTCTCGATATGTGATAAGCCCTTTTAAGACACCATTATCATCGATAACAGGAAGTTTCTCTATCTTATTTTCAGAGAAAATTTTGGTGGCACTCTCTATATCATCTTTGTGTATTGTTATAAGATTTGTTTTTGTCATCACATCCGATATTTTACGTGACATATCGGTTTGAAAACGAAGATCTCTATTTGTCACAATGCCAATAAGCTTACCTTCAAAAACAACAGGTATGCCTCCGATTTTGTTTTCGTGCATTATTGTTAAAGCATCACCCACAGTTTCATTTTCTCCTATGGTTATAGGATCATAGATCATTCCATTTTCTGCTCTTTTAACTTTACGTACCTCTTTTGCTTGTTGCTCGATAGGCATATTTTTATGTATAACCCCGATACCTCCAGATCTGGCGATAGCTATGGCAAGCCCCGATTCGGTAACTGTGTCCATGGCTGCCGACACGATAGGGGTGTTTACTTTAAGATGTTTAGTAAAAAAAGAGGAAAGCTCAACGTCTTTTGGAAGAACTTCCGAATATGCAGGAATAAGTAAGACATCATCAAATGTTAACCCCTCGTTCCTTATTTTATCGTTTATGAATGACATAATGCTATATATAAATTTTGGCAAAAGTAATATATATTTCTAAAAAACAGGGCTTGTTTCAGAAATAAATTTTAAAAAAGTGGTTTTTTTATCTAAAAATGGTAAAATAGTAAAATCATAAAAAATATTTATATCTTTGACAAATACATTAAATCTTAAAGTTATGAAAAAATTATGCTATACATTTATTACTCTATTGTTGCTAACGGTGATGGTTAGTTTTAATGTCAATGCACAGACAAGACATTCAGACATAGAGAAAACGATTGCTACTGTTAATTTCCGTTTTGCTAAGACGTTAGTTGATAGTGGATATATGAATAATAACGTCGAACTTCGTAAGTTAAAAGATGTCTTTTCTAATGTCTCTGACGATATGGTTATCGATAGCGTTAATATTCTTGCTTGTGGTTCGCCGGATGGTCCTTATGAGATTAATAAGAAAATATCACTTCTTAGAGCAGAAGCTTTAAGAGGATATATCGTTTGGAAATATCCTCAAATGAGAGATGTTAAATTCATCCTTAATACCATTCCTGAAGATTGGGACGGATTGAGAAATTTAATAGACGCAGATGTTAATGTGCCTTCACAAAAAAAGGCGTTGGAAATTATAGATAGTAATATTTCTAATGATGTTAAAAAAGACAAGTTAGTAGCACTTAATAATGGTGAAACTAATAAATATATGAGAACACAACAGATGTATGCTAAGTTACGTACAGGTGCGAGTTGTACTGTATGGTATACAAAAACTGATCAAGGTGATGATGTCGTAGAGCAAGCTAAACAAATTGAGGCACAAGAGACCTCTGAAATTGCGTCTATTATTACAGAAGATAGTAGCGCAGATGAAGCAAAAGTCATTACAGAACAAAATACTGCTGATGAGGCTTCTGTTATTGCTCAAACAGATAAACTTAAAGAAGCGAGTTCTCTAAAAGAGAAAAAACCTGTAACCATGAGTATCAAAACCAACGTACCTCTTCTTGCAGCATTAGTGTTTAATGGAGCTATTGAGTTTGGGTTTGGTGATAGATATTCGGTAGATATTCCTCTTATCCTCTCTCCTTATACGGTAAGTAGTTCTTATAAATTTAAGGTCGTTACAATAGAACCAGAGTTTCGTTTTTGGTTGAAGAATAACACTAAAGGTCACTTCTTTGGCGTTCATGCTCTTTTTGGTAAGGGTAGCGTTGTATCTCCTGTGTTCCTTAATGAAGATATAGATTATAAGACCACAAGACCTGCATTTGGCTTTGGAGTAAGTTATGGATATCTATTCCGTCTTGCAAAACATTGGGGCTTAGAGGCTACACTTGGTGCAGGGTATGTAAATATAAAGCATGATAAAAGACCTCTTAATAGTTCTATAATTGGAGCCACTGGAGTTGTGAAGAATTATTGGGGTATCACTCGTGCACAGATAAACCTCATATATAACTTTAACTTGAGGAAATAAGGAAATAAGATAATAAAAAAATGGTATTAAAGAGATTTCTTTAATACCATTTTTTTATTGTTTATAGCTCTATGTATCTATAACTTAAATCTCTTTTTGATGTCGTCAACACGCTCTGTCTTTTCCCAAGAGAAGAAAGATACCTTTTTCTTAATGTCCTTACCATTTTCTCTAATTTCAACTTCAGCTTCGTAAGGATCACGTCCAAAGTGACCATAAGCAGCAGTAGTTTCAAAGATAGGGTATTGAAGACCATAATATTCGATTATTCTTGCAGGACGAAGATCAAAAAGTTCGGGTATGATATTGGCAATTTCACTATCGCTGATATTTACTTTTGAAGATCCGTAAGTGTCAACAAAAATGCTTAACGGCTGAGCTACACCAATTGCATAAGAGAGCTGAACAAGCATCTGAGAGGCTACACCTGCCTTAACCATGTTTTTTGCTATGTGACGTGCTGCATATGCTGCCGAACGGTCTACCTTAGAGCTGTCCTTGCCCGAAAAGGCACCACCACCGTGCGCCCCACGACCGCCATATGTATCCACAATGATTTTACGACCTGTAAGTCCTGTATCTCCGTGTGGACCACCTATGATAAATTTGCCTGTTGGATTTACGTGAAGTATATAATCGTCTTTTATGAGAGATAACAAGAAGCTATTTCCGTTTTTCTTTAAAAGCTCTTTCACCCTTACCATAAGAATATCTCGAACATCGCTTTTTATCTTTATTTGCATCTGAACCTCAGCCTCTGAGGCAGAGACGGTGTCGCTTGCTTTGATAAACTCATCGTGTTGTGTAGATACCACAATTGTATGTATCCTCTCGGCATCTCCTTTGTCGTTATAGCTTACCGTAACTTGTGATTTAGAGTCTGGACGTAGGTATGTCATGACTTTACCCTCACGGCGGATGTCGGCAAGTACATATAAGATGTAGTGAGATAACATGAGTGAGGCAGGCATCAATTCTCGTGTTTCGCTACAAGCAAATCCGAACATTATACCTTGATCTCCAGCACCTTGATCGTCCGCTGAAGCACGTTCAACGCCTTGGTTGATGTCGTTAGACTGCTCGTGGATAGACGATAATATACCGCATGAGTTAGCCTCAAACATATAGTCTGATTTTGTATATCCTATACGTTGTATGACACGTCTCACGGTAGATTGTATGTCTACATAGGCGTTAGATTTAACTTCTCCGCTAACTACAACAAGCCCTGTTGTGCAAAGCACCTCACAAGCTACTTTAGATGTTTTATCTTGTGCTAAAAATTGATCTACAATGGCATCTGAAATTTGGTCTGATACTTTATCTGGATGTCCCTCAGAGACAGACTCAGATGTGAATAAATATCCCATATACTGTTTTTTACTGTTTTTAAGTACTTGTAATATACGCTTTTACATGATTATAATTCCGTTTTAGGATATGCAAAAGGTACTTATTTCAAACGCAAAATTACATATTTTATTACAATAAAGAAACATTATTGCTTTTCTTTCGTATAAAAAGAGTAATTTTGGAGTTCAATAGAATAATTATAATTATGCAAATTGTATTTTTAGATGAGGCAACATTAGGGAAAATGGCTGCCACAGAGAAGATTGCCTCTTTAGGCGAATATATTGCTTACGACTTTACCTCTCCAGAAGATGTTTCGAAGAGAGTGAAAGATGCAGATGTCATAATAACAAATAAGGTATATATCTCGAAAGAGCTTATGTCGTCTCTAAAAAGGCTTAAGTTGATTTGTGTAGCGGCAACAGGAATGAATAATGTAGACCTTAAAGGTGCTGCTGAGTTGGGCATAGTGGTGAAAAATGTGGCTGGATATTCTACTGCAAGTGTCACACAAACTACATTTGCTCTTCTTTTACAACTCATGAGTAAAGTTTCTTGTTTTGACAAATATGTAAAGGATGGGAGTTACGCTGCTTCAAACTC
>JAVVUK010000046.1:0-12146 GCA_036653215.1 Rikenellaceae bacterium | reverse complement strand
ATAAGACTTTGCAACATATCGAGATTAAGAGGCTTTACCCATGTGGTGAGGGTGCAGGCTATGCAGGGGGGATCATCTCGTCTATGGTCGATGGAGAGAGGTGTATCGATGCCCTCCACTTAGGAACAATATAAAGAGACTTGTTCTTATTTAGTTTTTAGTTAATAAATAGTTTTTCTATACCTATCAATATAGGTTATAGCAGTGGCATAGTTTCTGCTATATGGGTTACAAAGAGGCGCACCGATGCTCTCTACTCATTAAAAACTATTTATTAACTAAAAACTATCTATGAAAAAGATCTTTTCTCTAATGGCAATAGCCATCATTGCCACATCTACTTTTACAAGTTGTAAAGATGATGACAAAAAACAAGACGATAAAGTTGTTCACGATCTTGTATTATCAATCGCTCCATCAACTCTTGCTCCTGGAGCAAAAGGTGTTTTTACTGTCACTTCAGACAAAGATGCCAAGAGAGATATTGTTATTGATGTTGTTTCAGGAACCCCAGCAACAGCAACTGTTCCTGCAAGTGTAACGCTAAAAAAAGGCACCAAAACAATTAGCGGAGAAATAACAGCTGTGGCACTTGGTGAGTCTATAATCACAATCAGCAGCAAAAAAGAATTTAACGATGTCACTATCAAAACACCTACTGCAACCGTTATCGTTGCCAATGTTCCAGATGCAAATAATATTCTTGTTGGAACTGTAAATTTCACCTCCACCCCTACAACAGTTGACGATTTTGCCGGATTTGTGCTTCCAAGTATTGACGGGGAAAATGGGGAATTTCAAATTGGCGGCATTTGGGTAACAGATAAAACCCCTGCCGACGGTGTTGCTGGTGCCCCACTAAGAACAAGCATCGAGAATTATGGTTTAAGATGTGTTGGGGTTACAGCAGGCGATCTTATAACTCTTTCTTTAATTCCTGCCGGCACCGTCATTGACAACAAACTTACTTGGGTTGCAAATACAGCTTGGTCACAAGCATCTTTTTGGATGGTTCCTGTTGCATACTCTGCTGCATACCCTACTCTTGCAGGACAATCGGGATATTTTGTAATGGAATTTGGCTTTGAAGATAGCGCAAATAACATCCCTGATGGAGTATATAGAGGTTGGGTTCAAGCAACCATAAGCGCAACTGGTGCTATAACAATAGGTCAATTTGCTATCTGCACAAGTGCCGCAGCCTTTACTACTGGTCAAATAGAATAACATTTTACCATGAAACAACACTTAAAAGCCTTTATTAAAACATAAAGGCTTTTATATTTAAAAAAATTCGTTTCGACAAGTAATAATATATACATTTGTCGCATTAAGATCATTTATAAATAAATACATTCAAATAATAACCTATAAAAATTGATTTTAATATAACAAATAAACAAAATCATTTAACAAACAAAAAAAAATATGAAAAAAATTTGTTTATTAATATAAGATAACATATTTTTGCACCATAGTTATGTAAATAACAACACTAAATAATAACAACTAAAACTAAAAAACATGAAAAAATTTCTTTCTCTTGTAGCAATAGCTCTTATTGCTACACCAATGTTTACAAGTTGTGACAAAGATGACGATGATAAAGTCACTCCTCCAACTCCAGGCAAACAAGAACTTTCTCTTTCTGTAGACAAAGCATCTCTTGCTGCTGAAGCAACTGGTACTTTTACAGTAACTGCAAGTGCTAAAGCTGCTGAAGCTATCGTCGTAAATGTAGTATCTGACAAAGTTGCAAATGTAACTGTTCCTGCAACAGTAACTATTGCTAAAGGTACAACTTCTATTACTGGCACATACACAGCTGTTGCTGAAGGTACTGCTAAAATCACTATCTCTACAACTGCTAAAGATGTAACTGTAAAAGTTGCTGATGCTAACATTACAGTAACTAAAAAAGGTGTAGATCCAGATCCTGTTGAATCAAAAATCATCTTTGTTGAAGGCTTCGGTTTCACAAGTGAAGAGAGCACCCCATGGTCTGCTCTTAAAGCTGGTGCTGATGCTGAAGGTAAAGGTGGCTACGGCTCATCTGTATTCTACACAACAACAGCTTTTGATGGTACCACAGGTGATCCTCGTATTGTTATAGACAACTATGGTGCTGATGTAGTTGGTACAACAGACGCTTCTGGTATTTGCATTGCTTTTGTTCCAGTAGATACTCCTATCGATGGTAGTTTAGCTTGGGTTAAAAACGAAGCACACGGTGAAGGTTTCCTTGGCGACAACACTGGAGCTGCTTGGTTTGCAATGCCAAACCTTGTATCTTCATCATATACAGCACTTGTTGGTAAAGAAGGTTATATCGTTACTAACTTTGTAGGTTTTGATGATACAGATACTGCTTTCCAAGTTCGTGGTTGGATGAAAGTTAGTGTTACTGCTACTTCTGTAACAATAATTGATTATGCAGTTATCGTTGGTGATGGCGCATTCAAAGTTGGTCAAACAAAATAATTATCTAATAAATACTCAAAAGAGGTTGTCAATAATATTGACAACCTCTTTTTTTGTTGAAAAAGATTGCTTATTCGCAAATATGTATTAATTTTACAAAAATTTAATTCAAATAAAATCACTAATGCGAAAAATACTGTTTTCCTTAACACTCTTAAGTGTTTTAATCTTATTTACAAACTGTTCAGACAACAAGCCTGAAGAACCATCTACAACACCCATAATCTCAATTTCAATCGCTCCGTCGTCTATTGAGGCTGGGAAAGAGGGGATAATAACATTAACATCTAACATAGACGCTCCACAAGACATAGTAATCACGCTGTCGTCAAGTTCTGTGACAAATGTAACAGTAGATGCCGAACTTACCATAAAAGAAGGAACGAAGAGTGTTGATGGCAAATTTTCGTCCCTTGCAAAAGGCAAATCAACAATTTCAATAGCTTGTGACACAGAAATAGCGACTATCTCTGAAAAAGAGGGCTCTGCAGAAATTGAAGTCATAGGGGGCGAAGTTATTGAAAAGAAAAACATAATATACCAAGCGTGGGGAAAAACAAGCGACACTTCTTTAGAGGTTGTAAAGTGTAAAATAGCTACAAACGACACCTCAGACAAAAAATTCAACATCTTTAACGTCTGCTTCCACGAGACAGGATGGAAAGGTGAGAAATTTGCAGGATGGAGGATTAGCTTCGATAATTTTGGTGCCGAATTTGTTGGTGAGACAAAATCTTTTGGCAAGGTAGTTACGTTACATGAGGCAGGAGTAACGATAAACGACAAATTAGCATGGCTCACAAACCCCGATCACATAGCCGCTGACCTTGGTAAAGATACAGGCGATGGTTGGATGTGTGCTCCATATCTATGGGTGAAAAAAGATTTCATCTCTTTAGTGGGTAAAAGCGGATATGTAGTTGCTAAATTTTTATATTCAGACACCAAAAATGGCGTTGTCTTAAAACAATATCCGGGTTGGGTAAAGGTGAAAGTTAAAGACACAAGCACCGATATAGTAGAATTTGCTATCAACGTTGGTGGCGGAACATTTACGACAGGTCAAAAAGAATAATCACATTAATAATATAGACAAAATAGCAGGACAATGTTCTGCTATTTTTTGTATATTTGCACCTATGAATAATATACAAGAAAAAATAGAGCGGCTAAGAAGCGAGCTTAACACACATAATTACAACTATTATGTGCTTAATAGCCCAATGATTAGCGACTCTGTTTTTGATGAGATGCTCTCTGAACTCGACAAGTTAGAAAAAGAAAATCCTCAATATTTTGATATTAATTCACCGACTCAACGTGTGGGTCAAGATACGAACAACGCCTTTGAACAGGTGGTTCATAAAAGAGCTATGCTCTCTCTATCGAACACATATTCTCAAAGCGATATCGAGGAGTTCGACTCACGAATACGAAAAAGCATATCTGAGCCTTTTCAATACGACTGCGAACTAAAATTTGACGGAACAGCAATAAGCCTTACTTATGTAAACGGATCTTTGGTGCGTGCCTTAACTCGTGGTGACGGAGCAGCAGGAGACGATGTGACGGCAAATGTACGTACCATAAAAAGCATTCCTCTATCTCTTCGTGGAGAGGGATACCCCTCAGAATTTGAAATACGTGGTGAGATATTTATGCCACACGCCTCGTTTGAACGTCTAAATCAAGAAAAGGAAGACATAGGAGAAACCCCATTTGCCAATCCTCGTAATGCAGCTTCTGGAACCTTAAAACAACAAAATTCGAAAGTCGTTGCCGAGAGAGGTCTCGACTGCATCTTATATGACATCGCCTCCGATGAACTTCCGACATCGTCACATTACGAGAACTTACAAATAGCAAAGACTTGGGGATTTAAAATATCGAATGAGGTACGCCTCTGTGGATCCATCTCCGAGATCCTTAGTTTCATTACAAGATGGGATAAGGAACGTAAAGCTCTTCCTTACGACACCGATGGTGTTGTAATAAAAGTAGATGACCTTGATATACGCAAGTCTCTTGGCATCACGGCAAAATCGCCCCGTTGGGCTGTGGCTTACAAATTTAAAGCCGAGAGACAACGTAGCACCCTCTTGTCGGTAGAGTTTCAAGTAGGAAGGACAGGAGCCATAACTCCTGTGGCGAACCTAACTCCTGTGCAGCTTGCCGGAACAACAGTAAAGCGTGCCACTTTACACAACGAAGAACAAATAGCCATCCTCGATCTTCATATTGGAGATACTGTATTTGTGGAAAAAGGAGGCGAGATAATCCCTAAAATTGTCGGTGTAGACCGTGAGATAAGAGACCTATTTTCCCAACCTGTAACTTTTATAACACATTGCCCATCATGTGGAGCCGAACTCATAAAAATTGAGGGTGAGGCTAAGCATTATTGTCCTAATAGTGAGGGGTGTATTCCTCAAATTGTAGGGCGCATAATACATTTTATATCTCGCAAGGCGATGAACATAGAAGGTTTGGGAGACGAGACTGTGGAGTTACTTGTTCACAACAACCTCATAGCCTCATATGCCGACCTATACACACTTAACGCTGGACAGTTGTCGCCATTAGAACGTCTTGGTGACAAATCGGCAACCAACATAATACGAAGCATCCGTGAGAGCAAAAACGTGCCTTTTGCACGCCTACTCTTCGGCATGGGAATACGCTTTGTGGGGCAAACAACGGCTAAGAAAATTGCCGCTGCACTAAAAGACATAGACACCATAGCTCACGCCTCACGTGAAGAACTGCTTGAGATAGAGGAAGTTGGTGATATTATAGCAGACAGCATATTATCGTTTTTCGCAAAGCAGAGCAACATCATCCTCATAGAAAGACTCAAGGAATATGGGCTTTCCATGTGTCAAGAGACAAAAGAGCTATCATCCTCAATATTAGAGGGTAAGAGCATCATTATATCGGGTACTTTCCAAAACATATCTCGTGACGAACTAAAAGAGCTTATTGAGGCACATGGCGGCAAAAACGTATCTTCAATATCCTCAAAGACCGATCTTTTTGTTGCAGGGAGCAACATAGGACCTGTAAAATTACAAAAAGCAGAGAAGCTTGACATTAAGATGATTAGTGAAGATGAGTTTCTATATATGATAGGTTATGAACAGTAGTTTACGTTTTGTAATGGGGGATGTAGACTATGTTATTATTGTCACTTTTAGCATACGACGTACCATAACTATACGTCTCGAACCTGGAGATAGTCGCATCTTCATAAAAGCACCTGTCGGCATGAGTGAAAACGAGATATTACTCATGGTAGCCAAAAAACAAAGATGGATAAAAAAGAGATTGTCCGACATTAAAGACCGTGAGACGCATCGTCGTAATTTCACAGACGGAAGCACACATCTTCTTCTTGGGGAGCCTTTTACCTTAAAGGTGGAAGAGGGGAAAAACAATATCTCTTTTGAAAACGAGATACTCACAATCACAACACCTAAGACAGACCCTACAAATGTAGAGAAACAACTTTATAAATGGTATGCTCAACAAACCAAAGAACTATTTCCAAAGATTTTAGCTCCGCTTATGAGGGCGTTTATGTCTCGGCATGACATAATACCGACAAAGATAGAATATAAAAGAGTTAAGTCTTATTGGGGTCAATGTGTGGGAAAGAGCTATATACGTCTTAACATAGAACTTGTGAGGGCTCGCCAATCGACCATAGAAATGATATTTCTACATGAGCTTTGTCACTTAGTCCAGCCTAACCACTCGAAACGCTTTTATGCTCTTCTTGATAGCCATTGTCCAAAATGGAAAGATGAAATAGCATACCTTAAGAATAATGTTGCATTAAAATACTAAAAAATTTCCTATATTTGCATTTCTAATTTGCATTACTTAGAAACTGTTTAAAACAGCTTCTTAAAACAAAAACATAGATAATGAGCAAGAAATTTACAGAATACAAAGGGTTAAACCTCCCAAAGATAAACGAGGAGGTTCTAAAAGAATGGCACGACAACAAGACATTTGAAAAGAGCATCTCCGAGAGAGACAGCAACAAGCCATTCATCTTTTTTGAAGGACCACCATCGGCAAACGGCACTCCAGGCATACACCATGCTATGGCTCGTACCATTAAAGACTCTATTTGTAGATACAAAACTCAACAAGGATATCAAGTACACCGCAAGGCAGGATGGGATACACATGGACTTCCTGTGGAGCTTGGCGTGGAAAAGAAATTAGGTATTACAAAAGAAGATATAGGGAAATCTATATCTATCGAACAATATAACAACGACTGTCGTCATGAGGTGATGAAATATACCTCTGAATGGGAAAGCCTAACACAAAAATTGGGCTATTGGGTCGACACGAAAAACCCATATATCACATATGACAACAAATATATAGAGACACTTTGGGCTCTACTAAAGGAGCTCTTTAACAAAGATCTTCTATATAAAGGCTTTACCATTCAGCCATATTCACCTGCTGCAGGAACAGGGCTTTCAAACCACGAGCTAAACCAACCGGGATGTTATCGTGACGTGAAAGACACTACTTGTGTAGCTCAATTTAAAGTTATTCGTGACGCAAAATCAGAAATGCTTTTTGAAGGAGTAGATGGAGATGTTCACTTTCTTGCTTGGACAACAACCCCATGGACTCTACCTTCAAACACAGCTCTTGCCGTAGGAGAAAAGATCACTTACTTACGTGTGAAATCGTATAATCCTTATACTCACCAACCTATAACCGTAATTTTGGCAAAGCCTCTTTTAAATAGTATGTTTCCTAAGAAAAACGAGGCTTTAAAGATGGACGAATATAGCGGTGATGGCAAAAACATACCTTTCGTTGTTGAAAAAGAATTTATCGGAGCTTCACTAAAAGACATAAGTTATGAACAACTTATCCCATGGGTAAAACCAGACGGTAAGGCTTTTAAAGTCATAATTGGGGACTTCGTGACCACAGAAGATGGTACGGGGATTGTCCACATAGCCCCTACTTTTGGTGCCGACGACGCTCGTGCAGCGAAGATCTTCGACATAGCACCTCTAATTTTCATCGACAAGGCTGGCAAGCAGATGCCTATGGTCGATAAAAGCGGTAAGTTTGCTCTTCTGAAAGACATAGACGAGGCATTTATAAAAGATTTTGTAGATACAAAAGCATACAGCCTTTGGGAAGGTCGTTTTGTGAAAAACGCTTATGACGACACCCTATCTGAAAACGACGCTACCCTTGATATTGACATTTGTGTAGATCTAAAATCTACCGGCAAAGTATTCAAAATAGAGAAACACATTCACAACTACCCTCACTGCTGGCGTACAGACAAGCCTATTCTCTACTACCCTCTTGACTCTTGGTTTATAAAAACAACGGCTGTCAAAAATCGTATGTTAGAGCTTAACGCAACGATAAACTGGAAACCAGAATCGACTGGCAGTGGGCGTTTCGGGAAATGGCTCGAAAACCTTGTAGATTGGAACTTGTCTCGTTCTCGTTATTGGGGCACTCCACTCCCTATTTGGGCAACTGAAGACCACTCTGAATTGAAATGTATAGGCTCGGTTGCTGAGCTGAAAGCCGAAATAGACAAATCGGTGAAAGCAGGCTTAATGACCGTAAACCCTCTTGCTAAATTTAAAGAGGCTGACTTCAGCAAAGAGAACTATGACATATTTGACCTACATAGACCTTATGTAGACAACATAATACTTGTTTCTAAGGACGGAAAGACCCCTATGTCTCGTGAGAGTGATCTTATAGACGTATGGTTTGACTCTGGAGCTATGCCTTATGCACAACTACACTACCCTTTTGAAATATCGAAAGAGCAGTTCCTAAAAGAATTTCCTGCCGACTTCATAGCCGAAGGTGTCGATCAAACACGTGGTTGGTTCTTCACCCTCCATGCCATATCGACAATGTTATTTGACTCTGTTGCCTTTAAAAACATAATTTCTAACGGCTTGGTGCTCGACAAAAATGGTAACAAGATGAGTAAACGTCTTGGCAATGGCGTTGATCCTTTTGAGGTAATAGACAAATATGGTGCTGATGCCGTAAGGTGGTATATGTCAACAAACTCACAACCTTGGGACAACCTCAAATTTGACGTTGATGGGATAGACGAGGTGAGACGTAAATTTTTCGGAACACTATATAACACATACAGCTTCTTTGCCCTATATGCAAATGTAGACGGATTTACAGGAGACGAAAAGATTGTTCCTTTGAATGAAAGACCTGAAATTGACAGATGGATAATATCTCTTCTTAACACTTTAGTAAAAGATGTTACCACATCTTTAGACAACTACGAGACAACTCCTGCGGCACGTGCTATCCAAGATTTCGTCAATGAAAACTTATCTAACTGGTATGTACGTCAAAACAGACGTCGTTTCTGGGGTGGCAAGATGGACAAAGATAAACTATCGGCATACCAAACGCTTTACACTTGTTTAAAGACAGTGGTTCAGCTATCGGCTCCTTTTGCTCCTTTCGTGTCTGAGAGAATGTATACCGACCTTACACATGGAAGTGTTTCTGTCCACCTTGCAGCGTTCCCTAAGGCAGACACCACACTTATAGACAGCTCTTTAGAGAAACGTATGGACATAGCACAAAGGCTCTCTTCTATGGTGCTTGCCCTTCGTCGTAAGGTCAACATAAAAGTAAGACAGCCTCTTCAAAAGATGCTTATTCCTATTCTTGACACCACAACAAAAAGCGATGTAGAGGCGGTAAAAGGGCTTATCTTATCGGAAGTTAATGTCAAGGAGATTGAGTTTATAGAAGACACAACGGGCATTCTTGTTAAAAAGATAAAAGCGAACTTCAAATCTTTAGGTCCTAAATACCCAAAAGAGATGAAACTCATAAATTCCATGATAATGGGAATGAGCCAAGCCGAGATAAACTCTCTTGAGCGCAACGACATTTTCACTTTAGAAGTTGAAGGTAAGAAGATAGAGATCGGGTGTTGCGACGTGGAGATCACCTCTGAAGATATAGTAGGATGGCTTGTTGCCTCTGAGGGAAAACTTACCGTTGCTTTGGACATAAACATAACTCCTGAGTTACAAGACGAGGGTATAGCTCGTGAACTTATAAACAGGATACAAAATATACGTAAAGAATCGGGCTTTGAAGTTACAGATAAGGTTATCATAAACATCGAGCACAACGCTGAAATAGAAGGATCTGTATCTATATTTAAAGAATATATAGCGACACAAACTCTCGCTCAAGATATATTATTTAAAGATAAAATAGAAAATGGAATTGTAATGGATATTAACGGCATTGATGTAAATATTACGGTATTAAAAAAATAATGGTAATATATTGTATTATTTGTAATAATTGTATACATTTGTAGAAACCGTTTTAGATTTATATCACTTTGTTTCACTTTTTGAGACACATCATTAAAGAAAAACAAGTGCATTATATTAATTAACTTATTTTAAGGATATGGAAGAGCAAGAAAGAACAAGATATTCGGATAAAGAGTTAGCTGAATTCAAAGAACTTATTGAACAAAAGTTAGCCACAGCAAAAGCAGACTACGAGCTTCTTACATCAACAATATATGGGAATGGGAATAATGGCACTGACGACACTTCTCCAACCTTTAAAGTATTGGAAGAGGGAGCCGCAACCCTCTCAAAAGATGAAGCAAACAAATTAGCTCAACGTCAGAAAAAGTTTATCACTCACCTTGAAGTTGCTTTAGTAAGAATTGAAAATAAAACTTACGGCATATGTCGTGAAACAGGGAAGCTCATCAGCAAAGATAGGTTACGCCTTGTGCCTCACGCTACTTTATCTATGGAGGCAAAAACAGGTCGTAAAGAGTAGTTCTCTTTAAACCAATAGATATGAATAATATTTCTATACCTTTTAAGGAGTATCATGCCCTAAGTGAGCTTGATACTCCTTTATGTTCTCTTATAGAGAGGGCTAAAGATGCCTCACAAAAAGCATACGCTCCATTTTCACATTTCAAAGTCGGAGCTGCTATACTTTTGGATAGTGGTGAGATTTTATCTGCCAACAACCAAGAAAGTGAAGCCCTACCAAGTGGAATATGCGCTGAGCGTGCTTTGTTATATCACTACCAAGCCAACTTTACAGAACATAAGATAGTGGCGTTAGCCGTGTTCTCTCCTAATAGCGATCTTATAAGCCCCTGTGGAGCGTGTAGACAAGTGATTTGCGATACAGAGAAAAGACAACATTCAAATATAAAAATAATAATGGCAGGCGACAAACACGGTGTTGTCGTATCTTCAGCCAAAGAACTATTACCATTCACATTTTCATTATGACAAAAGTAAACGTTGAGGAACGTGCCAATATGGCAGTGTCTCTATTTTGCGAAGGCTATAATTGCGCCCAAGCAGTATATGTAACATTTAGTGATATTATGGGGCTTGATAAGACTTTAGCTTCTCGTATAATCGGCTCTTTTGGCGGGGGTATAGGTAAGATGCACGAGACGTGTGGCACGGTAAGTGGCATGGTAGCAGTTATAAGTATGCTCCACGACACCTCTAACAATAAAGTTGCGGCCGACAAAGTGAAAAACTACGAATATGTGCGTTCTGTGGTCGAGAAATTTAGAGAGCAAAACAAAAGTATCGTATGTCGTGAATTGAGAAGTGATGCAGCAGTGGAAAAGATAAGTTGTAAGGAGCTTGTTCGTCGTGCTTCGATAATAATATCAGAGCACATAAACTCTCTTGAAGAAGCTTAGTGTTTGTTTTAACCTTACCAAAAACAAAGGTTTAGATATTGAGCACACATATACAAAAAAAGGATTAGCAAAACAATTTGCTAATCCTTTTTTAAGTATATAGGCTCTTACTTTTTTATCCCTTTCATAAGTTCGGAAACAGCAGCTTCAATCTGTTGATCTTCACCCATCAACACCTTTTCAGGAGCGTTATAGATAAGAATATCTGGTTCTAACTCTTGGTTTTCCATATAGTTACCTCTCATATCTTTAACTCCAACTTGCGGAATACCATAAACAATAGTATCGTCTATCATATTTTCCCACCATACAGCGGTCATGGTTCCAGGAACAGGTGCTCCGACAAGCTTTCCTATGCCAAGTTCCTTATATACAAATGGGAAACCGTGAGCATTAGAATAGTTATCTTCACACTGAACAACAATAGAGGGCTTCATCCATTTTGTAGCAGGGTCTGAACCCACATATTGTCCACGTGGCTCATAACGTTGGTATTCTTTACCACTAAGTAATGTAACAAGGTCATCGTGGAGCCATCCACCGCTATTGTGACGTGTATCTACAACCATAGCGTCATAGTTACGGTAGCGTCCTATGATGTCCGAATAGACCTCACGGAAACTCTCGCTATCCATAGCTCTAACATGGACATACCCAATTTTTCCACCAGACAGCTTCTCAACCATAGCACGACGTTGCTCAACCCATCTTTTATAGAGAAGTTCATTTTCTTGACCATAGCTTATAGGTTTCACCTGTTGTGTATAGCTCTTCTTAGAATTTCCCTCCGAAAGAGTAAGCTCTACATTTTTACCAGCCTTACCCTCTAAAAGAGTAAAATATTCGACTCCTTCTTTAATCTGAACACCATCTATCTTTTGGATCACATCTCCGACTT
>JAVVUK010000045.1:11482-12790 GCA_036653215.1 Rikenellaceae bacterium | reverse complement strand
CCTGCCTTAGAGATGATAAACAGCAACATCGTTTATGACGTGAAAGGCCCAGTAAACACACAAGACCTTAAGATGCATATATATCGCACAGATGTCCAATATTTCACTTCTACAGATACTTATAAGGATGTCTCTATAAGCTTAGGCGGTCAAAACAGCGGGGTAAATGCAACATCGGATATAACATTGACTCCTACAATTACAGGTGGAACATTAGGAGTTGATTATGAACTTCCAAGTGGTGCTTCTACAACCATAGCAACAGGCACTAAGTCTGCATCTTTCGATATACGTATTCTTAAAGCTGGAGCAGGCAAAGACCTAACAATAGACTTCGCTACTACCAAAGTCACATTCTACTATCCAAATACAACATCAACAACTGTAAGTTCTCTGGTATATAATATTCCTTCTACTCCTGCAAACTATCTTATAGATGTTACAATACCTGCCACAATTCCTAATAATAGCTGGGAGAGCTATAGTATATCAACAACAGGCAGTGTGACAGTTCCTATATTTGTATCATGGACAGCTACAGCAGACGGTAAAGATTGTACAGATCTTGTTTATTTTGGAGATCAAAACCCTATAGCTCTTACAAATGGCTCTACCACAGGAGATGTCATATTTGATGCTGGTCTAAAAGGAAAGACTGTTACCATAACATTTACTTCTAAAGATAGTAATTTCATCGGTGGGGCAGCTACATTAAGCAAGACTGTAACAGTAAACTAATTAAAAAATAAATCAATAAAACACTTAATATATGAAAAAGATGTATTTAAATCCGACATTAGAAATTGTAGAAATCGCTGTTGAAGCAGGCATAGCAGCTTCAGGTGGTGTTATTATACCTCCAGCTCCAGGTGGTGGTGGATCTGCTGGAGACTTAACTCCAGAAGGATCTATTTAAAGGAACACTTGTATAAATAAGATAGAGAGAAGCAAATGCTTCTCTCTATTTTATTTATACAAGTGTCATATACGCACCCGACAAATGCCCTATGCCATATATGTGACCATCCACAAGCCTATTTTTATATAAAATGTAATTCTATATAAAAAAAAGCTGTTAAAATTTGGTTTCTTAGAAAAAGTTATTTAGATTTGCACCATAATAAAAAGACAAAATGAAATTTAATTATACAAATATATCTTGGTGGTGGCACTTACAACTTAAAAAGTCGTAGGGGCATTCTGCTATTATTTGTATTTATAATACTATAAGAGAGGCATATATGTGGGGAACCCTATATATGCCTCTCTTTTTATATGCTTAGGACTTGCTTTTTTTGCGTTACGCTT
>JAVVUK010000045.1:4978-11382 GCA_036653215.1 Rikenellaceae bacterium | reverse complement strand
CTATATATGCCTCTCTTTTTATATGCTTAGGACTTGCTTTTTTTGCGTTACGCTTATGAAATAAAATGCTCACGTACCAATGTACGCTCCGCTTTTAGTTCACAACCAAGCCTTAAAAAATCTAAGCCCTAAACATATAAAAAACTGGAAGAAGAGGACTTGCTTTTTTTGCGTTACGCTTGTAAAGGGTGCTGAGCAACCACCTATTAAACATTACGATTTGAGGGATGAGCAACCACCTATTAAGCATTACGATTTGAGGGATGAGCAACCACCTATTAAGCATTACGATTTAAGGAATGAGCACCCACTTATTAAACAGAAAACAATAACTTTCTTAAAAGAAAGTGAAACACAAAAAAACTTTAACGAGAAACATAGTTCCTCTATTATAAAATAAAAACAATGAATACAGACCTAACAAAAAAAGCTCCTCACCTAAGAGCAAAAGCTCGTTTCTGGCGTGAGCCACGACAGATTACAAACTAACAAAAAAAATAGTGCAAGAAACGCCTAAACATAAAACATAATAATAACATGAAAAATAATAATAACATGAAAAATATAAATTTTGAAGTCGATGAGAATGGCTTCTATGGCAATTTCGGTGGTGCATTTGTACCAGATGCCTTAATGAAAAACATAAAAGAACTGAGTAAGTGCTTCAACGAGATACACGACACCCCTGAGTTTAAAAACGAATATGAGAGCCTTCTACGTGACTACGTCGGAAGACCATCACCTCTATACTACGCCAAACGCCTAAGTGAGAGGCATGGAGCTAAGATATACCTAAAAAGAGAAGATCTAAACCACACAGGGTCTCATAAGATAAACAACACTCTCGGACAGATATTACTCGCTAAACACATGGGGAAGAAGACCATAATAGCAGAGACAGGAGCAGGACAACATGGAGTGGCAACAGCAACAGCTTGTGCCTTGATGAATCTAAATTGCATAGTGTTCATGGGTGCATTAGATATGCAACGTCAGTTTCCAAATGTCCAACGTATGCGTATGTTAGGGGCTAAGGTGATTGCAGCAGAGAGCGGCACGAAGACCCTATCTGACGCTGTGAATGAGGCTCTCGCATACTGGGTTGAGCATACAGACACCTTTTATCTTTTAGGTTCGGCAGTAGGTCCTCATCCTTATCCTAACATGGTGACTACATTCCAATCTATAATCTCAAAAGAGATAAAAAAACAACTTCAAGAGAAAGAGGGACGTGAAAACCCAGATTACGTATTTGCGTGTATCGGAGGAGGCAGCAACGCCACAGGTGCCTTTCATGAGTTTATAGGAAGTCCAGAGGTGCATCTCGTGGGTGTAGAAGCAGGAGGCATGGGCGTGGAGACCGGGAAGTCGGCAGCCGCCTTACTCACAGGGGTAGAGAAAGTGTTACACGGAAGTCGTAGTTATGTGATGTGCGACAAAGATGGTAACATAAGAGAGGCATTTTCCATATCAGCAGGGTTGGACTATCCTGGAGTAGGTCCTCTACTTGCTCACATGAAGCAAGTGGGTCGTTTGGAAGTCAAGGCAGCGACAGATACAGAGGCTTTAGATGCTGCATTTGAACTCACACACCTTGAAGGTATAATCCCTGCCATAGAGTCCTCTCACGCCTTAGCAGCACTTAATATGTTTACATTTAAACCTGACGACGTGGTGGTGGTGAACCTCTCAGGACGTGGAGACAAAGACATGGAAGAGTACCTCAAACGTTACGCCATGCTTGTTGAAGAAGAGGTGCACGAAAAAGAATAAAGATAGTTTAAAATATGAGAAGAGAGTTATTAAGGCAACCGCTTTAATAACTCTCTTTTATATCAAAAAAGTAATAACTTGACCGTCACCGTGAGAACCACAATAAAGACAATAGCGACATATTCATTAGGGGTGAAGACTAATAGCTCCACAGCCCTTTTATAAAACTCGTGCTCCTTCATTATGTACAAATTTAGAATACCTAAGAGAGGGCGAAGAGATAACTCACCTACCCCATAGCTATTCCAACGGAGATCGACAAGCTCGATAGTCTCTTTATTCATAGTCACTACATTAGGCCATTCACGGCTAAAGCCATTGAGACCACCATATTTCATGCGTGCATCGATAACCAAAACACCATCAACGACAGAAGTGTCACGCACAGCATCGGTATTATTACCCATAAGCCAAATGAGATCCTCCACCTCAGCTATCATATCGAAAAGCACAACGAACTGAACTCCTTGAATATCATTTTTCTCCAACAGCAGCCTCGCCACATCTCGAAAATTGAACTCTCCACGTTTCGCCACCACAAAAAGAGAACGCCACGCACGTAGCACCATAACATCAACAACTTGACTTGTGAGTTGCAGATCGTCTGGAATAACAACATCCGCAAGCTCTACATTCTCCTCACCATCCATCTTCTCGGTAGCATCGATAGCCATCTTACCACCATACCCCAAGACCGAAGCCGCATGATCTAACACATCTAAAGGTCCTTTAGAATAGATTATATCTTTCTCTATATTTATGTTTTTCAACACTTTAAGTAACGCCCCATGATCTGAAAGGTGACCCACAAGAGATGAGGTTACGACAGTGAATTTATTGAGCATCATCTGTCCTGCACCCCACATAGAATTTGCAACCTTAGCTCCTTGACCAACATAACGTTTGTCAATATCAAAGATCGCTATGTTATGAGCTACACCCTCACGTGGAAGCCACATATCTACAATGTCGGGTTGGATGATGGCTTTAATAGGAGACAGGAAAATCTTCTCGGTAGCCTTAGCGATATAGGCATCTTCCTGTGGCGGAACACCCACATATGTAGCAGGATAGATAGCATCACGACGGTGTGTGATACACGTCACATGAAACATAGGATATAAGTCTTCAAGAGAATAAAAGCCTGTATGATCCCCAAAAGGACCCTCCATTATTTTATCTTCCGCAGTGTCTACATATCCCTCAATAACGAAATCGGCATCACATGGAACCTCAATATCATTGGTTATACACTTCACAAGCTCAACGGCTTTGTTACGTATGAACCCTGCTAATAGATACTCATCTACATTATCGGGAAGAGGCGCAGTAGCAGAATATGTATATGCAGGGTCTCCACCCAGCACAACAGAGATAGGCATACGCCCAATTCCCATTTCTTGGTATTCACGGTAATGACGCTCGCCTGTTTTATGTCTATGCCAGTGCATCCCAGTGGTCTTATCGTCAAGGACTTGCATACGATACATCCCCACATTACGACTTCCACTTTTGGGATCTATACTATGGACAAGTGGAAGAGTGACAAAACGCCCACCATCGTATGGAGAGCAAAATAGAATAGGCAAACGTGAAAGCAGAGCCTCTTCACCTTGCCACACCACTTGTTGACACTCCCCCACTCCGCTTTTGCGTCGAGGGAGCCACCGTGATGCCTCAACCATGAGAGGTAGCATCTTGAGCTTATCGAAAAACGACTTCTTGGGAGACATAGCATCGGAAAAAAGAGCGTCTATCTTAACGGTAAACTCGTCTACATCGTCGACTCCTAAAGCCATAGCTATACGCCTATCAGAACCCATCATATTGGTGAGCACAGGGAAATCAGTATCTGTTTTCTCAAACAAAAGGGCCTTACCACCACCCTCCTCCTTAGAAAAACGATCTGTAATTTCCGTGATCTCAAGGGTTGTGCTAACAGGGATTTTTATCCTAAGAAGCTCTCCTTTAGCCTCTAAGAGAGACACATATTCACCTAAATTTTTATACATCTTTCGATAGCTTTAATTCTATCTATGGTGTCTTGTTTGCCTATGATAGACATGATCTCTGCAAGGTCAGCACCAGCATTTGTCCCCACAATAGCAAGACGTAAAGTATTCATAACCTGCCCCATAGAATATTCATGTGAAACAATCCACCCATGAAGCACCTCTTTTATATTTTCAGCAGAGAAGTCTTCAATAGCCTCAAGAACACCTGCCGCCGCTGCGACACGTTCTATATTGTCGCCTTTATAGAATTTAGCAACTACCTTTTGGTCATATTCTTTTGGAGCTTCAAAGAAATAACACGAAAGATCCCAAAAGTCATTTATAAAAGTAGCTCTATCTTTTACAATCTCACAGATAGAGGTTATTTTCTCAAACGGAGCATCTATACCTCTCTCTTTCAACACCTTTTCAAAACTAACAGCAAGCTCCTTAGATGGCGTTTGCTTTAGGTAAGAGGCATTAAACCATTTCGCCTTTTCAGGATCGAAACGAGAACCAGACTTGCCGACCTTGTCTAAAGAGAATAGATTTATAAGATCACTCATAGAGAGTATCTCCTGGTCGGTACCGGGATTCCACCCAAGAAGAGCTATCATGTTTACAAACGCCTCAGGGAGATATCCGTCTTCACGATATCCATGAGAGATAGTGCCATCTTCGGCATTCCACTCAAGAGGAAACACCGGAAACCCTAATTTGTCACCATCACGCTTGCTCAACTTACCCTTCCCACTTGGCTTTAACAACAAAGGGAGATGCGCAAAGAGCGGCATCTTGTCGCTCCACCCAAAAGCACGATATAACATTACATGAAGAGGAAGAGAGGGAAGCCACTCCTCACCACGAATGACGTGTGAGATGTCCATAAGATAGTCATCCACGATGTTAGCAAGGTGGTATGTAGGCAGCTTATCGACAGCCTTATATAAGACTTTATCGTCAAGGGTAGAGCTATTTACCGTAACCTCACCACGCACAATGTCGTTCATAGTTATATCTTCATCGGCAGGCATCTTAAAACGCACCACCCAATGGTTTTCCTCACAAAGACGACGTTTAACCTCGTCGGCAGGCATGGTGAGAGAGGTTTTTAGAGTCTCTCTTATCTTAGCATTATAGGAAAAAGTATCGCCACGATTTTCATATTCGGCACGCACAGCATCTAACTCCTCCGAAGTGTCGAAAGCATAATAGGCATAACCCTTTTCAATAAGTTCTTGAGCATATTTAAGATATATATCACGACGTTCACTTTGACGATATGGGGCATGAGGACCTCCCACAGAGACCCCTTCATCGACCTCTATGCCACACCACGCAAGAGCCTCAACGATATATGCCTCAGCACCAGCAACAAAACGTTGTGAGTCTGTATCTTCGATACGAAGAATGAACTTTCCACCGTTTTTACGTGCAAATAAGTAATTATAGAGGGCTGTTCTCACCCCTCCAATATGTAACGCCCCTGTTGGGCTTGGCGCAAAACGCACCCTAACTTCTCTATTCATATATTAAAAAGAAACAAAAAATGACACTAAAATTGGAACCACAAAAGAAAGAACAATCCCATTAAAAATAGCAAGCACAGCATATTCCTTACCACTAAATTTCACTATCGATGGTAAAGTTATATCCATAGTCGTTGACGCTCCAGAGGCAATAGGAGCTAACTTGCCAAATACCTTAACAAAAAGAGGAGCTAAAAGTATTGTCAAAACCTCTCTTAGTATGTTAGCAACAAGAGCTATGGTTCCTAACTCGGCTCCTTTAGCATTTGTTATTATAACGGTCGACAAAGAGTAGTACCCAAACCCCGACCCTACCGCCATAGTATCGAAAATCGTCATTCCACCAAGAAAAGGAGTTATAATTATAGATGTCAAAAGCGTTGCCACCACCGTTCCTATCGGAACAAGCATCATCTTAAAACTCTTACCTTTAAGAGCCTTAAGGGCTTTTTCATCTATGCCAATCCCTATACCAACAACAAGCATAAGGACAAGCATCACAGTATAACTCACTCCCATGCCGTGAAAAAAAGCAGGAAGACCAACAAACTTTTGCAGCAACACCCCCACCACAAAGAAAGAAACCATAATAAGACTACCTTTCATCTGACACCTCCTTCTTATTTCTATAAACGAAGTAATATATCACAGACGACACCGCTGCACTCCCCACCATAACCGAAAGAGCTATAATTAGCGATTTCAATCCTATTGTACCCAAACTATCCATGACTCTCTCATTACCACCCACAGAAACCCCCAGCATAAATAGAAGTGTGTATATTATAATGGTTATTGTATTATTAATTGGCTTCTCTTTAATTTTCTTTTTAAAAATGAAACCAATAACAATACCTAAGACGAACAGTATTACTACAATTAGGATATCCATATATTTTTAATTTAATGGAAACAGTTTCTGAGCAATTTTTCAAGGCTTGCAAGATATTGAAAACGGAGCATACTCAAAGTATGTGAGTATTTCAATAGTGAAGCGTAACGCCGAAAAAGCAATTTTTCAAGTAAACCTTATTTCGGAGCTTCAAAAATTAGATTTTTCAAGGCTTGCAAGATATTGAAAACGGAGCATACTCAAAGTATGTGAGTA
>JAVVUK010000045.1:0-4878 GCA_036653215.1 Rikenellaceae bacterium | reverse complement strand
AAGTATGTGAGTATTTCAATAGTGAAGCGTAACGCCGAAAAAGCAATTTTTCAAGCTCCGAAGGGTTAGACGTTGAAACGGAAGTGCATTATATCCCCATCCTGCACCACATAATCTTTACCCTCAACAGATATTTTCCCTGCCTCACGGCAAGAGCCTTCCGATCCATATTTTATATAGTCTTCATATTTTATAACCTCAGCACGTATAAATCCACGTTCAAAATCGGTATGTATAATCCCGGCAGCTTGTGGGGCTTTGGTGCCATCGGTGAAGGTCCATGCGTGCGACTCTTTCTCGCCTGTTGTAAAATATGTCTTTAGGTTAAGCAGTTTGTATGCAGAACATATAAGTCTACTTACCCCCGACTCCTTAAGTCCTATTTCCTCCAAAAACATTTGTCGTTCCTCGTAAGTTTCCAATTCTGCGATGTCCGCTTCGGTAGCAGCAGCGACAACCAAGAGCTCCGCATTCTCATCAGCAACAGCCTTTCGCACAGCCTCGACATAAGCATTTCCAGACACTGCACTCGCCTCGTCTACGTTACACACATAAAGCACCGGCTTGGCAGTCAACAACATAAGGTCACTCACTATGGGACGCTCTTCTTTTTCTAAGATCACGGTACGAGCCGACTTCCCTTGAACAAGAGCCTCTTTATATCGAACAAGAATTTCATAAACTCGCTTTGCCAATTTGTCACCACCGGTTTGAGCCTGCTTCTGCACCTTCCCGATACGTCCCTCAACAGTCTCAAGATCTTTGAGTTGAAGCTCAGTATCTATAATTTCCTTATCACGAACCGGATCTATCGAACCATCAACGTGAGTTATATTTCCATCATCAAAGCACCTAAGCACATGGATTATAGCGTCTGTTTCACGTATGTTACCCAAAAATTTATTTCCCAGACCCTCTCCTTTAGAAGCACCTTTCACAAGACCCGCAATATCCACAATCTCTATTGTTGTAGGGATTATCTTACGTGCTTTGTCTATTTGAGATAGTTTTATCAGACGCTCATCAGGAACCGTGATAACGCCGACGTTAGGTTCTATCGTACAAAAAGGGAAGTTTGCCGCTTGTGCCTTTGCATTTGAAAGACAGTTAAAAAGTGTAGACTTACCCACATTTGGAAGTCCCACAATACCACATTGTAATGCCATTTATAATATTTTTTGATAAGCACAAAGGTAACACTATTTTCTATAAATTCATAACCTCCTCATACCCTTTATCTACAAGTAAATCTTTTGAAGCAGCCGCTGTGGTTGCCAAAACATCACATCGTTCGTTTTCAGGTATCTCGGCATGACCTTTAACCCAGATGAATTTCACATTTTGACGTGAGGCAACAGACAAGTAACGTCGCCAAAGATCTGCGTTTTTCTTATCTTTAAAATCCTTCTTCACCCAACCATCGACCCATCTTTTCTCTATGCTGTCTACTACATATTTAGAATCGGAATATATGGTTACCTCACATCCATCAAAACGGATATGTTCGAGAGCAGTAATAACAGCCAAAAGCTCCATTCTGTTGTTTGTAGTATGGCGAAACCCTTGAGACATCTCTTTACGATGAGAGCCTGAGATCATGACCACGCCATAGCCTCCACGACCCGGATTACCAAGTGCGGAACCGTCCGTGTATATTGTTATTGCTGTTGTTTTCAATTGTCTGATATTTGCTTTACCACTATATTGGATACAAATATATGCTTTTTTTCGGAAAATTGACGTATATTTGTGTCATCTTATTAAAATAGGCACACGAATAAATGCACAAATATAAATATTCAAAATTATCATATATACTTGTTACTCTGTTATTTACATCGGCACTATTTGTCAGATGTGCACGTCCTGCCGCCCCTGTTGGAGGTCCTAAAGACACTATCGCCCCTGAACTTATATCTGTATTTCCTGCTAACTTTACAACAAACTTTAAAGCAAAAGAAATAGTACTCTCTTTTAACGAATATCTACAACTCAAAGATGTCCAAAAAGAAGTTCTCATATCTCCACCTATGGGCATAATGCCGCAAATAGGAATTAAAGGCAGAAGCATAGAAATAAAATTCCCGAAAGAGCTTGTCCTTGAGCCAAATACAACTTACAAAATAGACTTTGGACGTGCCATTACAGATAATAATGAGGGTAACCCTGCGGTGAGATATAAATATGTATTTTCTACTGGCGATTCTATTGAAAGTTATGCCGTTTCCGGTAAGGTAATAGATGCCATAAGTGGAGACAGCATATTTAACGCTGTTGTTCTCTTTTTTGACGCTGCGGCAGACTCTCTTGCTTTAGACTCTACATTATTCAAAGCTAAGAAGCTATCTATAACACGTACAGACAGTTCTGGCGTATTTATTGCGACCAACCTAAAACCATTAGACTATAAGATATACGCCATAAAAGACGAAAATGGGAATAAAGAATATGAGCCTGGCACAGATAAAGTGTCGTTAAGCAATTTGAAATACAACCCTACTGAGCTTCTCCCTTTTAAGATATGGAACGACCCTATAAACAAACAGTTATACGCATCTCCACAAATTGAGCAACGTATGTTTATGGAAAAGACAAACATACCACAAGGCGTGAATGACGTTAAGAGACTTCAGCAATATCAAGTTCAAGCTACATTTAATAGGAGTAATGTTAAGGTAGATTCTATACTCTTCGACAGCGTAAAAAGCAATAAGGTTGTCATAGAATATAACTTTACACGTGACACCGTCAATTTTTGGATTGATGCTCGCAACAAAAAACACGTCCCCGACTCTCTCAATGGACGTTTTGTATATATTGGAATTGACACACTCGGCAAGCCTACACCTGTGAGTCATCCTTTTCAATTATACTTCAAAGTTAAGCGTGATGCCTCTGGTAATATAATAAAAGGAAACGGAGCCGACGAGAAAGATGCCCGTACCATACTTCAAAAATTGTCAGACAAGATGTATGATTGGAGTGAAGGAGCTATTGATCGTAAGATAGACCGTATCGTAAGAAACAGACTACGTAAAGCTTTTAAAAACGCCCTTCGCATACATAAAAAACAGATAAAACAAGGAGTGATAGCTCGTGATTCGGTGTTGGTATGGCCTCCTGTAAATCAAGACAGTTTAAACCACGCCATGAAGCTAAAAGATAGCCTTGCACTCGACTCGTTAGCTATGGATAGTCTTAAGTTATTGAGTTCTCGTCGTAAATTAGACTCCTTATGTATGGATACGCTTCGTGACCTTAAAATAACATTTAAACCAACAGGGACTATATCTCCGTTAGCAAAAATGTGGTTCACCTCAGACTATCCGGTAACAACTATCGACAGTGCTCGTATAATTCTCAAGATGCTCACAGAGCCTAAGAAAACCGAAGACTCGTTTGACCTTGATGCCGTTGAGATGAAAAAGGAGGTTAAGAAAGACACTACTCTTATTCCTCTATCTTTCAACCTCAACAAACGTTCGCTTTTAAAGTGGGAGGTGAATGCTAAATTAGAACCAGATGCAAACTACGAATTGATGTTCCCATCGTGCTCTATGGAAGACCTTGCCGGAAACGTTAATGACTCTCTATTAATTAAATTTAAGACCATGAAGGTGGAAGAGATAGGAAAGATGACAGTTCACATCGTCAAGAAAGACTCTTCACGTTCCATGCCTCAATATATAATGAACCTTGCCGACTCCACAAACAAGATAATAGACGTTATCATTGTTCGAGACACAGGTAGATATACCTTTAACTATCTATCTCCTAAGAAATACAAGGTACGCTTTTATGAAGATTTAAACGCTAACGACTCTTTAGATATGGGTAATTTAATTAATCGCATAGAGTCTGAAAGGATAGCTAACTTCACAACCAAAGAAGGAACCCCTCTTATAGTTATAGAAAAGACGAAAGAGGCAATAGTAGAGATCGACCCACTAAATCTCTTTGACAAGAGTTACCCCTCTCCATACAGTAAAAAAGAAGAGGAAATTATAGAACCTAAAGAAGCTATATTGACCGATGAAGAGGATAATTAGTATATTATTAATATTGTTTGTATGTGCCACAGAGGCAGGTGCTCAAGATGTATATCTCGGTATTAGAGGAGGCTTGGGGGGTGGGACTATCGCCACACGTCCCTTTAACGAAAAGAAAGGCTCTTTTGGAGCCCCCGAATTTGGTATTTCAATCCTCTATAAAGGGAAAGGGAAATATGTAGATGGCTTGGAAGCCGACATAAGTTATGCCAGTTCTGAGTTTAGCTGGCTTGCCAAAGTAAAATCGGACTCTTCATATACAAGGCGTATCAACTCTGTGGAGATACCAATAATGTGGCACGCACGTTTTGACATGGCAAAAGAGCGATTTAGCGTTTTCATAAATTTAGGTCCTTACATATCATATGACTTAAGTTCAACAGAAAGTTGGCAGGGGAACAACATCAAAGGCAGCCGTTGGGAAGAGAGATCGCAAGATTATGAATACGACAAGCTTCGAGACAACCGTTTGGGATATGGCATCATTGGTGGAGGTGGCATCTCATATCTCATAGCCGGCAGGATACTTATCGCTGTTGAAGCACGATATAAATTTGGTCTTAGCGACATATATCGCAACCCAATGAAATATCCGAAGTCCAACTATTACCAATCACAAGTCAGCCAATATCGCTTTTCGGCAGGCTTAGCATATAGATTTGGCAAGAAAAGAGACAAAAAATAAAAAACACCACAACTAATAAATAGTGCTCAGCACAAGAATATGGAAAAAGAAACACAGAGACAACAAAAGGTATCACGTTCTATAATGCGTGACATAGGCGAGATATTCCTATCTGAGGGTAAAGAGTTGACACAAGGAGCTATG
>JAVVUK010000044.1:0-12845 GCA_036653215.1 Rikenellaceae bacterium | reverse complement strand
CTTTTAGGTCACGAATCTCTTGCTACGACTCAAATATATACCCATAACAACATAGAACAGTTGAAAGACACTTATGCAAAGGCGCATCCAAGGGGGGATAAAAGTAATAGAGGTTAATATGTTATTAGCTTCGCTTGTATAACCATTAAAATTACAATTATGAACACTAAAATTCAATCAGTCCGTTTCGATGCAGACAAGAAGTTATTAGACTTTGTTGAATCGAAGATTTCGAAGTTAGAAAAATTTTCAGATAAGATAACAAGCATAGATGTCACTCTAAGAATAGATAAAAATCTTGAAAAGGGGAATAAAGAGGTTGTCGTAATGGTTAACGTTCCAAATGATAGTCTTGTTTCTGAGAGGAAGAGTGAGTCTTTTGAAGAATCTACCGATTTGTGTGTAGATGCTCTAAAAAAGCAGTTAGACAAGTACAAACATAAAATATAGTCTTAAAAAGGTTCTTGTTATGGTGCAGTATTTTGTGCTGCACCATAATTTTTTTAATAAAAGATAGAAATATTTTTTATTAATAAAATTAATGTCGTATATTTGCACTCTGATAATTCACCAACAAAGTAAATTAATATAAAAGATAAGTAAAAATGACAAAGGCAGATATCGTAAACGAGATTTCTAAGAGTACAGGTGTAGACAAAACGCAAGTACAACAGATTGTAGAGGCATTTATGGAAAACATTAAGGGGTCGTTGGTTAGTAATAACAATGTATACCTACGTGGATTTGGCTCATTCATAGTTAAAAAGAGAGCTGAGAAAGTAGCACGTAACATATCTAAGAAGACAACAATCGTTATTCCTGAGCATAATATCCCTGCTTTTAAGCCTTCAAAATCATTTGTTGTAAAAGTAAAAGACCACAAAATAAAGAAATAACATAAGTTTCATTAAAAATAAAGAGCTATGCCAAGCGGTAAAAAAAGAAAAAGACATAAGATGGCTACTCACAAGAGGAAGAAACGTCTAAGAAAGAATAGACACAAATCAAAAAAATAAATAGCCATTTTTGTTAGAAGTTACCCAAGAAACAGAGTGTTTCTTGGGTTTTTTCATACGTTATAGTATATTGTTGATAATAATTACTATATTTGCATCTTAAAAGCAATGTGTAGAAACGCTATTAATTTAGGTGGCTTCTTGATGTGTGTAAATTATTGATAAACTTAATCACGTCATTATACTCGGTTTTTATGTGTTTATAATGGCAATAATAGTGCGTAGCACTTAAAAAATATTTTATTATGGCAGATAATAAAAAATTATTTACAGAATTTCCTCCTGTTACGACAGAACAGTGGGAGGCGGTAATCGAAAAGGACCTCAAAGGTGCTGATTATTCGAAAAAGCTGATTTGGAAGACCAATGACGGCTTTGATGTACGACCATACTATCGTGCAGAAGACTTAAAGACAATTAGCCATATCGGCTCTTGTCCAGGTTCATTTCCTTATGTTAGGGGTGTAAAATGTAATAACCATTGGTTGGTACGCCAATCAATAACAGTAGCGTGTCCTCTTGAAGCAAATAAAACAGCTCTTGATGTGCTTATGCGTGGTGTAACATCTCTTAATTTTGTCATCACTAATAAAGAATTTACAGCAGCAGATTTAGACGCTTTACTTAAAGGCATCGATATCCCTTCTGTTGAGATCAACTTCTCTGGTTGTGGTGTTAAACAAGTAGCCGAGTTATTCATGGCTAAACTTAAGAAAGACAAAATATCAAAAGAAACACGTCTTAGTGTATCTTTCGATATAGATCCTATCGTAAAGAAAAACACTCTTAAAGGTAAGACAAGTTGTAAAAGTGGTAAATGTGCTTACGACCTTACAAAAGGCTTTATAGCTGAAGGTTATCAAGGCATACGTTTTATCACAGTTAACAGTGCTGCCTTTACAAACAGTGGTTCTACAATAGTTCAAGAGCTTGCTTTTGCTATGTCGGTAGGTCACGAATATATAGTAAATCTTTTAGACAAAGGTTTAACAATAGACCAAGCTGCTTCTACAATCAAATTCAATATGGCGGTAGGTCCTATCTATTTTATGGAAATTGCTAAGTTCAGAGCGGCTCGTATGTTGTGGGCTAATATCGTTAAGGCTTATGCTCCAAAGGTAGAATGTTCGGCTAAGATGAAGGTTCATGCCACAACTGCCATGTACAACATGACTGTCTATGACCCTTATGTAAATATGCTTCGTGGAACAACAGAGGCTATGAGTGCTGCTATTGCTGGTGTCTCTTCTATCGAGGTTCTTCCTTTTGATAGTGCATACGAAACTCCAACAGAGTTTTCTTCACGTATTGCTCGTAACGTACAATTACTTCTTAAAGAAGAGTCACATTTTGATCAAGTCGTTGACCCTACTGGTGGTTCATACTATGTAGAAACGCTTACAAAATCTATCGCAGATGCTTCATGGGCTCTATTTACAAAAATAGAAGATATGGGCGGATATAGAGAAGCTCTTAAAGCAGGTTTTATTGCAGAACAAGTTGAGGCTTCTGCTGCAAAACGTGATAAGAACATCTCTACTCGTCGTGAGATACTTCTTGGAACAAACCAATATCCTAATTTCACAGAGAAGGTGCACGTTGAGATGCCTTCTAAGAAATGCAGCTGTAGCTGTAACGAAGAAAAAGAATTTAGAAACATCAAACAATATAGAGTTTCAGAAGGTTTTGAAAATATGCGTCTTGCTGTTGACAAAGCAGCTAAAGCTCCTAAGGCAATGATGCTTACAGTAGGTAGTCTTTCTATGGCACGTGCTCGTTCTCAATTCGCTTGTAACTTCTTTGGTTGTGCAGGTTTTGAAACAATCGACTATAACCTATATGGTTCTGTAAAAGAAGGTGTTGATGCTGCTCTTAAGATGAAAGCAGACATCGTAGTTATCTGTTCTTCAGATGAGGAATATGCTACTTTAGCTCCTGAAGCTAAAAAACTTCTTGGTGGAAAAGCCATATTGGTAGTTGCCGGTGCTCCAGCTTGTCAAGCTGAGTTAGAGGCACAAGATATCAAAAACTTTATTAATGTTAGGTCTAATGTCCTTGAAGCACTTAATGGATATAAAAAAGAGTTAGGCCTTTAATAAACGAAAAGATGAGAGTAAAATTTTCAAACATAGATACAAAAGCTGGGAAAACAGCTTGTTGTTCAAATAATAAAGAGCAGGTTGCTCCTTGGCATACTGCGGAGCAGATAGATATAAGATCACAATATTCTGCCTCTGATCTTGAGGGCATGGAGCATCTTAACTATGCTGCTGGTTTAGCACCTTTCTTGAGAGGTCCTTACAGTACAATGTATGTTATGAAACCATGGACTGTGCGTCAGTACGCTGGTTTCTCAACAGCACAAGAGTCAAATGCTTTCTATCGTCGTAACCTTGCTTCTGGGCAAAAGGGTCTTTCGGTAGCTTTTGACCTTGCTACACACCGTGGATACGATGCCGATCACCCTCGTGTTACTGGTGACGTTGGTAAAGCAGGGGTTTCAATATGCTCTATTGAGGATATGAAAGTTCTTTTCGACGGTATTCCTCTTGATAAGATGTCTGTATCAATGACAATGAACGGTGCTGTTCTTCCGATCCTTTCATTTTACATCGTTGCAGGTCTTGAGCAAGGTTGTACCTTAGATCAACTTGCAGGTACTATACAAAACGATATTCTTAAAGAGTTTATGGTGCGTAACACATATATCTACCCACCAAAATTCTCAATGAAAATTATAGCTGACATATTCGAATATACATCACGTAATATGCCTAAGTTCAACTCTATATCTATCTCTGGCTACCATATGCAAGAGGCTGGAGCAACAGCAGACATAGAACTTGCTTATACACTTGCTGACGGTCTTGAGTATCTTCGTACAGGTGTTGCAGCAGGAATGGACGTAGACTCTTTTGCTCCACGTTTATCATTCTTCTGGGCTATCGGTACAAACCACTTTATGGAGATTGCTAAGATGCGTGCCGCACGTCTTCTTTGGGCAAAAATAGTTAAGAAATTTAACCCTAAGAACCCAAAATCACTTGCTCTTCGTACTCACTCACAAACTTCAGGTTGGTCACTTACAGAACAAGATCCATTTAACAACGTAGCTCGTACAGCGGTTGAAGCTATGGCTTCTGCTCTTGGACATACACAATCGCTACACACAAATGCTCTTGATGAGGCTATCGCTCTACCTACCGACTTCTCGGCTCGTATTGCTCGTAATACACAGATCTACCTTCAAGAGGAAACTGCTATTTGTCGTAGTGTTGACCCTTGGGCTGGTTCTTATTATATAGAGTCTCTAACAAAAGAAATTGCTGAAAAGGCTTGGGCTCTTATTGAAGAGGTTGAAGAGCTTGGAGGTATGGCTGCTGCTATTGAGACAGGTGTTCCAAAGATGCGTATCGAAGAAGCTTCAGCACGTAAACAAGCACGTATCGACTCTAACACAGACGTTATTGTTGGTCTTAATAAATATCGTCTTGAAAAAGAAGATCCAATTGATATCCTTGACGTAGATAACAGTGCTGTTCGTCTTTCACAAATCGAACGTCTTAATGATCTTAAGGCAAAACGTGATGGTGCAGCTGTTAAAAAGGCTCTTGAGGCTATCACAGAGTGTGTTAAGAGTGGAAAAGGAAACCTTCTTGAGCTTGCTATTCAAGCGGCTAAAGTTAGAGCTTCTTTAGGTGAAATATCAGACGCGTGTGAGTGTGTCGTAGGACGTTACTCAGCCGTTATTCGTTCAATATCAGGTGTTTATTCTGCAGAGGTGAAATCAGATGAGAGCTTCGCTAAGGCGAAAGAAATGTGTGCGGCATTCTCTAAGAGAGAAGGTCGTCAACCACGTATCATGATCGCTAAGTTAGGTCAAGACGGTCACGATAGAGGTGCTAAAGTTGTTGCAACAGGTTATGCTGACATAGGATTTGATGTCGATATGGGTCCTTTGTTCCAAACTCCTGCTGAGGCTGCAAAACAAGCTGTTGAAAATGACGTTCACGTCGTTGGTGTCTCTTCTCTTGCGGCAGGACACAAAACTCTTGTTCCTCAGATTGTAGCAGAACTCGCCAAGCTTGGTCGTGAAGACATTGTTGTTATTGTGGGTGGTGTTATACCATACCAAGACTATGACTTCCTTTACAAAAATGGTGCAGCTGCCATATTTGGTCCGGGTTCAAAAATTCCTGAATGTGCAATTAAGATCTTAGAGATCTTAAACAATTAAATAATAAAGAGCTGCGTTATTGATTTAACGTAGCTCTTTTTGTATAGACCAAGCCTTTTAAGGCACATAAGCAAACTAACAATTAATTAACTAAAAGTATGAGAGTAATTATTCAGCCGGACTATCAAAAAATTTCAGATTGGACTGCAAATTACATTGTTGAGAAAATAAACAAATTTAACCCTACCAAAGACAAGAAGTTTGTACTTGGATTGCCTACAGGTGGAACGCCAGTTGGAACATATAAGGCTATTGTCAAGATGTACAAAGAGGGTAAAGTGTCGTTTAAAAATGTTGTCACCTTTAATATGGATGAATATGTGGGCATCTCGGAATCTCACCCTGAGAGTTACCATAGTTTTATGAAGACAAATTTATTTGATCATATAGACATACAACCGGAAAACATCAATATCCTTGATGGTAATGCGAAAGATTTGGCTGCTGAATGTGAAAATTATGAGAAGAAAATAAAAGCTGCTGGCGGTATACATTTATTTATGGGCGGTATCGGACCTGATGGTCATATAGCTTTTAATGAGCCTGCTTCTTCTTTATTCTCACGTACTCGTATGAAGACACTTACTCAAAATACGATAATTGCAAATGCTCGTTTCTTTGATGGAGACCTTAACCAAGTGCCTAATACAGCTCTAACTGTTGGTGTAGGTACCGTTATGGATGCCGAAGAGGTGCTTATAATCGTTAATGGGTATAACAAAGCGATAGCTCTTCAACACGCCATAGAAGAAGGTGTAAATCATATGTGGACTATATCTGCTCTTCAGATGCACAAGAAGGGTATTATAGTTTGTGATGAGGATGCTACTTCTGAGTTAAAGGTTAGCACATACAAATATTTTAAAGACATAGAAAAAGACTCTATTCTTTAAGATACTCTAAATTGTTAATAAGGCAAATAACACCGCATATGTGAGTGTTATTTGCTTTTATATTTATAGCTCACCTTTGAGTTTTTTTAGAAGAGAGAGGGCTTTTTCGCTGTTATCGATAGATATAATCTCGTTTACGACTTCTGTTATGTGGCTTGCAGAGCTTTTTTTCTCTTTTAGGTTTTCAATTACCGAGCGTATCTCGATGAGGATTATGGCAAGGGTACATATCATTGAAGCATAAGGCATGACATACCACGGAAGCATGACACCGATGATGTCGATAAATAGAAACATGACGAGAACCCTCCAATATTCGCCTATCTTGGCGATGGTCATGCGAAGCCCTTTGCTGTGAATTCTTTCGGCACGTGCACGTGCTTTATCGATCCCTGTCCATAAATCGATCATAACAACGCCGATCATTAAAGTCCATAATACGATGATTATGGTGGCGTGTGAAGAGAGTATTTTTAAAATTTCCATAGTTTTTTACGACAAAGCTATTACTGCTATCTCGTAAGATGCTAAGAAACGTTAGATGAAAATTTACAGTAGGGGAGAGAAGAGGCGTGTTATACCCTCATACCAACTTTCTAATTTAGACCTTTTGTTCCATTCGTTTATATATATACGATCTGCCTCTTTGAGGTCTTGAAGAAAACGACATTCCATATCTGTTGCCACCTCATTGTTATATATCATAGCGGCCACCTCGTAATTTTGTTCAAAACTCCTTACATCCATATTCGCTGTGCCTATGGTTGCAAAAGAAGAATCGGTCATCATGATCTTCGAATGGTTAAATCCCGGTTTATAGAAGTATACTTTTACTCCCGACTCAAGAAGCTCTGTTATATATGAGCGAGTGGCATAATAGGTCATCTTACTATCTGACTTTTTAGGGAGCATTATTCGTACATCAACGCCGCTCATAGCAGCGATCTTAACTGCTGTTAATATGGGACTTCCCGGAACAAAATATGGTGTTGAGATATATAAATGATGTTTAGCCTTTGTGATAGCCGAGAAAAAGGCGTTCATTATAGAAGCCCATTCTGTATCTGGACCCGACGAGGCAATCTGAACAGCACAATGTTGTGTAGAGACAGAGCTTGGCGTATATTTAGGGTTATCAAGCATCTGTCCGCTAACGAAAAACCAGTCGTTGGCAAAAACAGCATGTAGGGCAAGGGTAGAACTGCCTTCAAGCATGAGGTGTGTGTCACGCCAAGAGCCCAATTTCTTCGTCCCAACGACATACCTGTCTGCTATGTTGATGCCTCCTGTGAAACTGACATCTCCGTCTATGATGATGATTTTACGGTGGTTGCGGTAGTTTATGTGGCTTGTTAGAAGAGGGAAGACAACAGGCAAAAAGGGTTTTACCTCTATTCCCGCTTCTGTGAGACGGCGAATAAAATGTTTTGTAAGACTCCAACTGCCGACAGCATCAAAAATGATACGTACCTCAACACCCTCATTCGCTTTTTTTATTAGTATATCGGCAATTTCGTTGCCTATTATATCATCTTCAATGATATAATATTCGAGATGTATAAATACTTTTGCTAAGAGCAACTGCTCTTTTATCTTTGCAAAAGTCTCTTCTCCATTGTTTAAAACAATGGCAGAGTTGTCGTGGGTCAGAGGTGCTATGTTGTTGTTAAAGAGCAAGTTTACCATCTTCTTGTTTTCCAAGATGGAACGTGTCTCTTTGGTGCTTGGAACTGTAATGTCGAACTTCTGTTTAACGACAATTTTAGCAAAATACTTATCTATCCGTAACGAGCCTTTTTTGAGGATTTTCTTTTTGCGTAAGTTACGCCCAAAGGTGAGATAACATAAAATACCAATGATAGGGAATATGAGTATCACGATGATCCACGTTAGTGACTTTACAGGGTCTCCTTTGGTGATTATGATCCCTATTAGCACAAAAGCAATAAAAAATGCGTATGTCACAGATAATATGACATATAATACCATTTCTATGCTAATCCAATCGATCATCTTCTTTTTATTCTTCTAACATCAACAAGTAACTCTTTATGAATATATCTATATCTCCATCTAAAACACCTTGAATGTTCGATGTAGAGACGTTTGTGCGGTGGTCTTTTATGATGCGGGTGTCAAGGGTGTAGCTTCTTATTTGACTTCCCCATTCTATTTTCATTTTCTTGCCTTCAAGCTCTCGTTGTACAGACATTTTCTTTTCAAGTTCTGCTTGATAGAGCTTACTCTTTAGAATACGCATTGCGTTTTCTTTATTGTCAAGCTGTGAGCGTGTCTCGCTATTTTCTACTACAATGCCACTTGGAATGTGGTGGAGACGTACGGCAGTCTCTACTTTATTTACGTTTTGTCCTCCTGCGCCACCAGACCTATATGTGTCCCATGTGATGTCAGCTTGGTTTACTTCGATAACAATATCATCATCAACGGCAGGTGTTACCGATACGGAAGCAAAGGTAGTATGACGTTTGGCGTTAGAGTCAAACGGCGATATGCGGATGAGTCTATGTACTCCGCTTTCTCCTTTGAGATAACCATAGGCATAGTCGCCTATAATCTCAATCATCACGCTCTTTACCCCTATTCCATCTTCTTGTATATCTTGTATCTTAACGTGATATCCTTTATCTTCAGACCATCTTGTATATAGGCGTAATAGCATATTAGCCCAATCAAGGGCTTCTGTGCCGCCTGCTCCAGAGTTTATTTCTAATATAGCTCCTAATTTATCTTCCTCACCAGAGAGCATCTTCCGAAACTCAAGTGCCTCAATAGATGTTATAAATGAGGCTTCGGCAGTGAGCACCTCCTCTTCAGTAGATTCTCCGAGTGCGAAAAAATCGTTTAATATCTCTAACTCTTCAAAGTTAGACTTTACAACATTAAAATTATCGACCCATCCTTTTTCTAAAGCTATCTTTTTGAGTGTCGATTGCGCTTTCACGCTATCGTCCCAAAAATTATCGGCATGGCTCTCTTTTTCTAATGTCTCTATCGTTTGTTCTCTTTTGTCGAGGTCAAAGAAACCTCCTTAACGCACCGAGACGCTCTTTATATCCTAAAATATCCATAATTATGCTACGCTACATTCAAATCCTGCCGCTACAACTTGTGAGGCGATCTTTTTTAATTCTTCTTTTGGCACTTTTGTTAATGTTTCAAGTGGGGTGTCTCTGTCTAAAGAGTAGACCATTACTTGCGATGGTTTTACCTGTTTTAAAACATCAAGCCATGCAGAGACTTCTTTTTCGGTGGTGTTATCTATTGCCACTCCATTATTTACGCCTCTAAGAAACATGGTTTGTATAATTATCTCTCCTTTAAAAAGAGACATATTTTTAATTACAGCATCAAGAGAGTAGTTGCCAAGAGGGTTGTTGATAGCTTTTATGGTATCATCAAAGGCAGAGTCTATTTTTAAGATTGCTCTATCTACTTTTGCTAAAGCTTCACGCACACTCTCACGACCAAGCATAGTGGCGTTGCTGAGTACTGCAATTTTCACTTTTGGAAAATATCTGTTACGAAGGGCTATTGTCTCGTCAATTATCTCCGCAAAATCGGGGTGCATGGTAGGTTCTCCATTCCCTGCAAAGGTTATAACATCAAGAGTTTCTCCTTTTTCAACTCTTTGAGATAATACCTGCTCAAGTAATGACAAAACATCTTTTTTGTCGTTAAAGTGTTGCTTGCCTTTACTATCGTCTTTTTTTGTCCATCCACATTCGCAATATACACAATTGAAATTACAAAGTTTACTATCTGTGGGCAACAAGTTTACGCCAAGCGATACGCCAAGTCGTCTGCTTATTATAGGTCCAAATATTATTTTATTAAAAAGAGAAGTAGCCATTATATTTTTTTTATAGTTGTTGTTGAGGTAAATTTTTGTTCTTTTATATTTAGCTTTTCTATTAGCAATATGTCGTTGTCATAGCCTATCTTTATATCGTTAGGACAGAATTTATGAAGCTCACCTATGGTCATCTTGCCGATAATCTCGGAACGTTTCTCGGCATTCATAGGAGCTTTCCATCCAATCACTATCGGTATAAAAAGTCCGTTAAAATATTCTAACGATGCTATGGTATCCATGCTCTGGACATCTATTGCAATATTACATATTCTTTTTGACAATTCATCTATCGAGATGACACAATTTTTCACAATTACACCTTCGACAAAGGCAAGTGGAGCTCCTATTTTTCTCATAAGCTATCTATTGCAACACTATCAATCTTTATACCTAAAGTTTTAAGTGAGTAAGGAGTTAAGAATGTCCGATCTTCTTTCTCTTGGTAAAGCCTTTTTATGTCGACTATAAAAGGATAAGGATGGTCTTCAAAGAGAACGTCGTTCGAGGCATCTCGTGGGTCTGGAGTAAAGGCGATAAGGAAATTCCAGATTTTAGTATCCATAGCTTTGGCTCCTTCTCGTGACCCAGAATGGTTGTTATAATCAAAAGGGTATATTTTGATTAAGTTATATTTCATTAAGTTGGTTACGCTAATCACCCTATTCATGTCTCGTTTATCTTCACTTTCAGTTGAAGAGGCGATCCAATATGAATTGCGAGTAGGCGTTTTATATTTGTTTATGGTGTCGCTAAGATAATATACAAGGTAGTGGCTGTCGTTTTGTTCGCCACTCATCATCTTATAGGAGAAGCTAACGGTATATTTCCCACGTTTGTATATAGGTAACCTTCTTGTCAATTTATTTATGTCGGCAGATGTTTTTATGCGCATAGTGTCTTTGTTAAAGTAGATAGTGTCTATGCTACGTTCCTCGACAAAAGCATTCCACTTTTGACGCATCTTGCTGTCGCTCTCATAAATCTCTCTTATCACATCTACTCGTGAGGCAGCTTGGTCAAGAGTGTTCCAAATGACATCGGTCTTACGACGTACATATTTATCTATCGTATAATCGACATCCTCAAAGGTATATCCATATTTTTCGAGTATGGGATTAAAATAGTCTATCGTGTCACGTTGTCTACTGTTTGGTCGCATGACATTATTGACATAGCTATCTGTGAGAACCAATTCGGCAATTATATCTCTAAACTCCTCTTCTGGAATTTCTTTGGGCTTGTCGCCACAAGAGATTAACGCCATTAATATAAATATGAAAATCCAATTTTTAGCCATTATTCTTATTGCTTTTAACGGTAAATATAACTATAAATAACGATAAAACAAACACCGTAACTACCGATATTATGGTGTCTGTGGCTGATAGACAGATAGGGTAGCTGTCTAATAAGGGCGAAGAACCTCCTATTTTTACAAATCCAAATGTCTGTTGAAGTAACGATATTGAAACTCCTATAATAGTGCCAAATGCTATTCCATAACTTGCTAATGTAAGCCCTTGAATTATGAAAATACGCCTTATATCTATGTTTTTCAGTCCTAAAGTAGAAAGAAGCTTTGTCTCTTCTTCTTTTTCTATCATCAACATCACAACAGCCCCAATAAGAGTAAAAGAAGCTACAAGAAGAACAAGCGATAAGATGATGTATATAGCAAATTTCTCTTGTTTTAAGATGTTATATTGAGCAAGTTGTTCTTGGTCTTGTGTGATGACAGATAGGTTGTTACCGCTTTTTTTAGTCCATTCTTCTATATCCGACCGTACATCTTTAAAATTTGCTGTGGAGTCGGTGTCTATAAATATAGATGTTATAGACCCTTCTTTGTCAAATAGATCTTCGGCAGTGGAGATAGGTATTATAATATACTTGAGTTCGGTTTGAGTATCTAACGAATAGATACCTGAAATCTCAACCTCACTACTTCGATAAAGAGGTATGGGCAGAAATGAGATCTCCTGTGACGATTGTGGAGAGTGAAGGATAATAGAGTTTTCTATGGATCCCCCATGCGTTAACTCATAGACTGTTGTTAGTCCTAAAAGAGCACCTTGTTGTGTGTGCCATTTGCCTCTGACGACAAGGCTTGAGATGGGTATCACATTCCCAAAAAGCGAGTCTACACCACGTGCTTTAAGGAAAGTATAATTGCCTTTATATTCCAACATCACATCGTGTTCAAGGACTTTAGATATGGCACTTACTCCTTTTATGGACGATAAAGAAGAGAAGTCATCATCTTCTACTTCAAAAAGATGCCCTTCGTTGGATGTTATTTTTAAATCGGGCTCGAATGATGAGTTTAAATTAACGATGAAATTACTAAGACCATTGTGTACAGACAACAAAATTATCATAGCTGCAACAGGCACAGAAAGAGATAGTGCACTGACAACAGATATGATATTTACAACCGAATGAGACTTTTTAGAAAAGAGGTAGCGGTTGGCAATGTGTTGTAGTAATCTAATTTTTGTCATCTATTTTTTGAAGATGAGAGCCGCTTAAACTATTTTTTTAGTAGCGAGTCTATGTTGGCAACATATTCCAAAGAGTCGTCAAGGTGAAAGGCAAGCTCAGGCACGATGCGAAGTTGCTGCTTTACTCTCTTACCTAACCAAAAGCGGATTTGCCAATCGTTGCTTCTCATGCGAGTTAATATTTCGTCTCCCTTTTCAAATGGAAATACGCTGATATACACTTTAGCATAGCTCAAGTCGGGCACTATGCGTACTTTCGTTACAGACACCATAGCTCCTTGTGTCAACTCTTTACCCTCAGATAGGAATATCTCGCCTATGTCA
>JAVVUK010000043.1:0-12938 GCA_036653215.1 Rikenellaceae bacterium | reverse complement strand
TACACTACGTAAACTTTTTTAGGTCAACACAAATCGACCAATCCATTACGTATATTTATTTTTTGTTTTAGATCTTCGGGTCATTTGTCTTAAAAGGCAACACCTATCAAGCAACACGGATTAAGTGTGATCTTTGGTATATAAACATTTCGGGTCATGTAGACGAATGCTTTTATTCTAAGTATAAGAAATACAAGCCGATCTTATCTATATAAGGTAATTTTCACTACCTTTGCACCTTAAACAAATTTTATGATTTCAATTGATGGACTGACGGTTGAGTTTAGCGGAACAACCTTATTTAAAGATATTTCGTTTGTAATAAACAACAAAGACCGTATTGCCCTTATGGGAAAAAATGGTGCTGGAAAATCAACCCTTCTGAAGATTATAGCAGGAGAGAAGACTCCTACAAGAGGAAGGGTGTCGATAACAGACGATGGGAAGGTGGGATATCTGCCTCAGCATATATTAACCGACAATACACGTACTGTATTTGATGAGACAGCAATGGCTTATGCTCATATCTTCGACATGGAGCATGAGATAGAAGAGCTTAACAAACAACTTGTTGAACGTACCGACTATGAGAGTGACAGTTACACAGAGCTGATACAAAAGGTGTCTAACCTCTCGGAGAAGCTTTATACCATTGATAGCGTGAATTATAACGAGGAGATAGAACGTTGTCTTCTGGGGCTTGGTTTTGTGCGTGAGGATTTTACACGTCCCACAAGTGAGTTTAGCGGCGGATGGCGTATGCGTATAGAGTTGGCTAAGATATTATTGCAAAAGCCTGATTTGTTGCTTCTCGATGAGCCTACAAATCACTTAGACATAGAGTCGATACAGTGGTTAGAGGATTTTTTGATAAACGGAGCTAAGGCGGTGATGGTAATTTCGCACGACAGGGCTTTTGTGGATAACATAACAACACGTACCATAGAGATAACTATGGGACGCATATATGATTATAAGGTAAACTACTCTAAATATTTGGAGTTGCGAGCTGAGCGTAGGTCTCAACAGATGGCAGCAGCGGAAAATCAACGTAAGATGATAGCTGACAATATGGAGTTTATAGACCGATTTAAGTGTACATATTCAAAAACTACACAAGTGCAGTCTCGAGTGCGTATGTTAGAGAAGCTTGATATATTAGAGGTTGACGAGGAAGATGCTTCGGCTCTGAACTTACGTTTCCCTCCGTCGCCACGTTCGGGAAGTTACCCTGTGATAACAGAGGCTTTGAGTAAAAGCTATGACGATCATGTGGTCTTTGACAATGCTAATTTTACAATTGCTCGTGGAGATAAGGTCGCCTTTGTTGGGAAAAATGGAGAGGGAAAATCGACCATGGTGAAGTGTATAATGAAAGAGATTGAGCATGGTGGCAACTTGCAATTAGGACATAATATACAAATAGGGTATTTTGCTCAAAATCAAGCTTCTATGCTGGATGAGGGAAAAACAGTATTTCAAACCATAGACGACATAGCTGTGGGAGACATACGTACTAAGATACGTGACATATTGGGTGCTTTCATGTTTGGCGGTGATGCCTCAGATAAATATGTGAAGGTGCTCTCGGGAGGTGAGCGTACTCGTTTAGCGATGATAAAGTTGCTCCTTGAGCCTGTAAATCTCCTTATTCTCGATGAGCCGACAAACCACTTAGACCTTAAAACGAAAGATATATTAAAAGAGGCGTTGATAAATTTTGACGGTACTTTGATTGTTGTGTCTCACGATAGAGACTTCCTTAATGGGCTTGTTAGTAAAGTATATGAGTTTGGAAATAAGAGAGTTGTCGAACATCTTGAGGGCATATACGGTTTCTTGGCTAAGAAAAAGATGGAGACATTGCGTGAATTAGAGAAAAAAGTATAACGATATAGTTAAAAACAATCTGTTTCAGAGATTGTTATTTTAAAAATCCCTTACTTTTGTAGCAAGGGATTTTTTTATGGCGTGGGTATCGATTTTTGATGTGTGTAGTGGATGAAGTCGTCCGTAGTGAGAGAGTAATGATCTAACCCATTTGTGACTACTATATATCTTGCTTTTATGACAGCGTTATAGCGGCTTATTTGTCTAAATGTATTTTCGGTGATCTTCACGCTCGGAGCTTTGCATTCTACAAGAAGATAAGGATCTCCCTGTTTGTTAAATATCAGTATGTCGGCTCTCTGAGGTTTCCCATTTGCAAAGGAGAAAGAATATTCTTCCACTATGAGTCCTTCGGCATAACCCAAGCCCATAGTTAGGTGTTTTATAAATAGCTGACGCACCCTTTCTTCGGGGGTTAAGACCAACCATTTACGACGTAAAGGGTCTAAAACTTCATTCACACCTGTTGAAGTGGTGCGAATGTTCAAAGAATATTCAGGTAGGTTTAGTTTTTGCATAGTATAAATATATCATCAAAAGTAACAATAAAAATTATAATTATGAATGAAAAAGATAAAGCCTTAGAGTATCACTCTAAAGGCAGAGCGGGAAAGATTGAAGTGATGCCTACAAAAGGGTATAAGACGCAAGAGGATTTAGCCCTTGCATATACTCCTGGTGTGGCATATCCATGTTTAGAGATAGAAAAAGACAATAGTAAGGCTTATGAATATACAAATAAAGGGAATTTAGTTGCCATAATATCTAACGGCACAGCAGTGTTGGGGCTTGGAAATATAGGTCCTTTGGCTGGGAAGCCTGTTATGGAGGGTAAATCGCTTTTGTTTAAGACGTTAGCAGGGGTTGATGCCTTTGATATCGAGATTGCAGAGACCGATCCTATGAAATTTGTGGAGGTGGTGCGTGCCATATCTCCTACATTTGGGGCGGTAAACCTTGAAGACATAAAATCGCCAGAGTGTTTTATCATAGAACGAGAATTAAAAAAAATTCTTGACATCCCTGTTATGCACGATGATCAACATGGGACAGCTATCGTGGTGCTTGCTGCTATGATAAATGCCTTAGAGGTAGTGGATAAGAAAATTGAAGAGGTGAAAGTTGTGGTCAATGGTGCTGGTGCTGCTGCTATTGCGGTGACTAAGTTGCTGTTTACAATGGGTATGACTCGTGAAAATATAGTTATGGTAGATAGTCGAGGTGTCATAAGAAAAGATAGAGTAGGGCTTGATGAGTATAAATCACTATTTGCCACATATCGAGATATACATACTTTAAAAGAGGCTATGGTTGGTGCGGATGCTTTTATAGGTCTTTCAAAGCCAAATGTCATAACAGCACAAGAGGTTGATACGATGGGCGAGTATCCTATAATTTTCGCATTAGCAAATCCCGATCCTGAGATCACGCCTGAAGAAATGGCTAAAAGTGGTAAGAAAGTGGTTTATGCCACAGGACGAAGCGACTATCCAAATCAAGTGAACAATGCTTTAGCGTTTCCTTATCTATTTCATGGAGCTTTAAGTGTCCGTGCTACCGAGATAAATGACGAGATGAAACTTGCTGCTTCTAAGGCAATTGCCTCTCTTGCTCACGAGAAAGTTACACGTGAGGTGCTTGAAAGTTATAATTTAGAAAATGTCTCTTTTGGGGCAGGTTATCTGTTGCCTATGGTGCTTGATAAAAGACTTAAGGATGTCGTTTCTTCTGCTGTGGCACGAGCGGCGATAGAAACGGGGGTGTCAGGTGTTTAGAAACGGTTTAAATTTATTCGAGACAAATTTAAGCCGTTTCTAAGTGCATTACCACTTTTTGCGTAATCGTGCTACTGATATGCCGAGCATCTCACGATATTTAGCAACTGTGCGTCGTGCTATCTGATAGCCTTTATCTTGCAATATGTCCATCAAAGCCTCATCAGTGAGCGGTTTATATTTATCTTCTTCCTCGACACAGTTTGATAATATCTTTTTTATCTCACGAGATGAAACCTCTTCTCCATCTGTTGTTTTCATTGCTTCTGAGAAGAAGAATTTGAGGGAGAAAATGCCGAAATCTGTTTGTATATATTTGCTGTTTACAACACGTGAAATAGTGGATACGTCGAGTCCTGTGCGGTCTGCAACGTCTTTTAATATCATAGGGCGTAGCTTGGTCTCATCTCCATATTCGAAATATTCCTTTTGAAGTTGTAATATGGTATTCATGGTAAGCAGAAGCGTGGCGTTACGTTGTTTTATGGCTGTTATAAACCATTTCGCAGAGTCTATCTTCTGTTTTATGAATGCCGCAGCTTCCATGTCACCTTCTCTGCCACGACGTTCGAGTGCCGATGCCCTCTTACTTTCTTTTATTATCTCTTCTAACATCTTCAGATAACCGGGACTTACCTTCACCTCTGGTGTGTTATATTTGTTTAGTATTAGCTCGCTATAGCCTCTACTGTTGTCGAGTATGAAGTCAGGAACAATTTGTATTGTGGGTTCGTTTTGTCCTCCTTCGCTAACGTAAAGGTTCGCAGGCTTGGGCGATAGGTTTGTAATGATGGCTAATGCACGCTTTAACAGATCTTCGCTAATGCCCATCTTCGCCATTATTTTATCATAATGTTTTTTTACAAATAGATCGAAATGATTTTCAAGGATCTGTAATGCTGTGTTTACGTCTGTGTTTTTGAGGTGGTATTTTAGTTGTAGGGTGAGTGCTTCTTGCAAGTTACGAGCACCAACGCCATGCGGCTCAAGGCTGTGGACAAGAGACATAGCTTCTTTCATATCCTTTGTAGATACTTCTGTGCCAGTGATAAATAAAATATCGTCTATAATATCTTGCTCCTCACGACGCAAATATCCGCTTCCGTCTAAGCTCCCTACAATATAGAGGGCTATTTTTTTAATTTTATTATCAACATCTTTAAAGGTTATCTGCTCTTGTAGATACTCTTCAATAGAACAACCGTTTGATAAAGGTATGGTCTTTGCTTTATCGTCTTTAGAATAATTGTTAGTTAATAACTTATAAGAAGGCAATTCTTCTTTTTTAGCATATTCCTCAAGATTTATGTTAGTATCATCTTCGTTGTCACTATCAATAATCTCTTCTAACGCAGGGTTTTCCTCAATCTCCTTTTTTATCCTCTGCTCAAGTTGCAACGTAGGAAGCTCCAACAACTTTATCATTTGAATTTGTTGTGGAGATAGCTTTTGTAGAAGTTTTTGTGATTGTATCTGACTAAGGTTACTCATAATACTAATTTATAATATATTTGTATAAAATCAAAAAGTGTGCCACTTTCTGATTATCTTGCTAATATGTTATCTGGTACGGTTGTGGAAAAATCAAAATCGCCCCATTTTTGTTTAATATTTTCTAAGGTGAGGTAAATTTCATTAATATCTGTTAGTGTGACTAGTTTTATCCTTGTCTCTTTAAAATCGGGCATTCCTTTAAAATAAGAACTTAGGTGTCTTCTCATCTCCAAAACACCAACTTTGTCTCCTTTAACTTCTAAGGAACGAGCTAAATGCCTCTTTGCTATTTCAACACGTTCTATAACAGATGGTTGTGGAAGTATCTCGCCTGTGGCTAAATAATGCTTCACCTCTTTAAATATCCATGGACGACCATATGTGGCACGCCCTATCATTAATCCGTCTACTCCATATCTATCTAACATCTCTTTTGCCTTTGTGGGGGAGTCTATGTCTCCATTTCCAATTATAGGAATGTGGATGTTAGGGTTGTTTTTTACTTTCCCGATGAGCGTCCAGTCGGCATCTCCTTTATATAGCTGAGCTCTTGTTCTTCCATGTATGGTGAGTGCCTTGATCCCTACATCTTGAAGACGAAGAGCTATCTCTTCTATGTTCTTATTTTCGTCATCCCAACCCAAGCGTGTCTTTACCGTTACCGGTAACTTTACAGCGTCAACGATTTGACGTGTCATATCGACCATCTTAGGCACGTCACGCATGATCCCAGACCCTGCACCACGAGCTGCTATCTTACGAACCGGACATCCGAAGTTTATATCTATGGTGTCGGGACAAGCCCCTTCAGCACGTATCGCTGCTTCAACCATAGGTGCTATTTCACTTCCATATATCTGTATGCCGATAGGTCTTTCATAGTCATATATGTTTAGCTTTGCCACCGATTTGCCTCCATCACGTATCAGCCCATCGGCAGATATAAATTCTGTAAACATCATGTCTGCGCCCATCTCTTTACAGATAAATCGGAAAGATGGATCGGTAACGTCCTCCATGGGAGCAAGGAAAAGAGCACCTTGTGGTAACTCCAAATTGCCTATTGTCATACGTGATAAATATTTATTGAACAAAGATAGTCAATAATCTGAAAAAATATATCTATATTTGTGATAGAAATAGTACGTAAACTATAATTGAGCCGCCTTTTAATGCTGTAATAGCATAAGGGAGAGAGGGCTAAAGGTGGTTGATATGTACAATAAAAAGTAGATAAATGAAAATCGTAATTGCGGGTGCCGGAGAAGTTGGCAAACACCTTGCGAAGATGCTTAGCAATGAGTACCACGACATAACTGTTATCGATGAGAACATCCGTAACATAGAAATAGTAAAGAGCTTCTCGGACGTTTATGGCGTGGAAGGAGATCCTTGTCGTATTGACACGTTGATGGAGGCTAATGTGGGTAAGTCGAGCCTCTTTATTGCTGTGACTCCCGATGAGAGCCGTAACATCATGGCTGCTGCAATTGCTAAAAACTTAGGATCTAAGAAATGTATTGCTCGTATTGATAATGATGAATATCTAAAGCCTAACAATAAGGAGATGTTTATCAATATGGGTATAGACTATATGTTTTACCCTGAAGACATAGCGGCAAAGGAAATATTGATGCTTTTAGGAAATACCACAACGACAGAATATGTGAATTTCTCTAAAGAGAAGTTGGTAATGCTTGTCTTTAAGCTTGCTGCAGCTTCCCATATCGTTGGTAAGACCCTTAAAGAGATAACGAGCGATAACACAAGCCTTAATTATAGAACTATTGCCGTATGTAGAGATGAGGAGACCATAATTCCCAAAGGAACTACTCGGTTGAAGAAGAACGATATGTTATATGTAATTACCAATAAGGACTATATAGATGAGGTAATGGAGATGTCTGGTAATCGTTCGACAAAGGTAAAAAATGTGATGATCTTGGGTGGTGGACTTATGGGTGAGAGGGTCGCTTTGGAGCTTGAGGGTAAGATGAACATTAAACTTGTCGAATATAAAGACGATAGGGCTCGTCAGTTGCGTAATATTCTCGACCGTCAAACACTTGTTATCAGTGCCGATGGACGTGATGGACGTGTTATGGAAGACGAAAACCTAAAAGAGATGGATGCTTTTATTGCTGTTACAGGTCGTTCAGAGACAAACATCCTCGCTGCAATGATGGCTAAAAAGGCCGGTGTCAAGAAGGTCATTGCTGAGGTTGAAAATTTCAATTTCATGTCTTTGGCTGAGGGTATGGGGGTTGATACGATTATAAATAAAAAGCTAATTACTGCCGGTAACATATTTAAGTTTACCATGACCACCGATGTTCAGGCCATAAAGTGTCTTAATGGCTGTGATGCCGAAGTGCTCGAGTTTATTGCTAAGCCGGGAAGTATGATTACTAAACGTTCTGTTAGACAATTAGCTCTTCCAGAAGGAGTAATCTTGGGTGGAGGTGTGAGAGGTGAAGATAAAGTGTTTATAATAACTGGAGATACAACTATAAAAGCATTTGACAGGATTGTTGTTTTTGCTTTGCCCGATTCAATAACCAAAGTCGCTAAATTTTTCGACTAACTACGTAGATTAAAATTCTAATATTTTTTAACTAAAATATATATTATGGAAATTTTTGAAGTACAAGGAGGGGTTTCTCTAAAAGGTTCGATAGAGCCACAGGGGGCTAAAAATGAAGCATTAGAAGTTATTTGTGCGGTGTTACTAACTTCTGAAAAGGTGACAATCAGTAATGTGCCACGTATTGCAGATGTTCTTAAACTCATTGAGCTTTTGTCGGAGATGGGTGTTAAGGTTGAGGAGATTGATGCTCATACTTTCTCATTTGAGGCTGCCAATATAGATTTTGAATATTTCAAAAGTGTAGAATATGCTAAAAAAATAGCGCAGTTGCGTGGTGCTGCAATGATTATAGGTCCTCTGCTTGGACGTTTTGGAAAGGGTTATCTTCCGAAGCTTGGCGGAGATAAAATAGGGCGTAGGCGTTTAGATACTCACTTCGAGGGGTTTAAAATGTTAGGTGCTGAGTTTCGTCATTTTGAAGGTAGCTTTTTAGTAGAGGCCAAACATTTGAAAGGCACATATATGCTTCTTAATGAGGCATCTGTTACGGGGACTGCAAATATAATAATGGCTGCTGTAATGGCAGAGGGACGCACAACGATCTATAATGCTGCTTGTGAGCCATATATACAACAACTATGTAAGATGCTTAACTCTATGGGGGCTAAAATTTCGGGTATCGCCTCTAATTTGCTTTATATAGATGGGGTTAAAGAGTTTCATGGCACTACGCATAGAATACTTCCAGACATGATTGAGGTAGGTAGCTTTATAGGTATGGCTGCAATAACACGTTCGGAGCTTACTATAACAAACGTTTCTTATGACGATTTAGGAATTATCCCTGCTCAGTTTCAAAGACTTGGAATTAAGTTGGAGAGGCGTGGCGATAATATATACATCCCAAAACACGACAACTATGAGATAGAGAGTTTTATCGATGGTTCGATAATGAATATTGCCGATGCTCCATGGCCGGGACTAACTCCGGACTTATTGTCTATACTTTTAGTTGTGGCAACGCAGGCTAAAGGCACTGTCTTGATACATCAAAAGATGTTTGAAAGCAGGCTTTTCTTTGTCGATAAACTAATAGATATGGGGGCTCAAATAATACTATGTGACCCACACAGGGCTACTGTTATAGGGCATAATCACGCCATTAGGTTGAGGGCTTCTGTTATGAGTTCTCCCGACATACGTGCTGGGGTTGCTCTTCTTATGGCGGCAATGTCGGCTGAGGGAACAAGCATAATCCAAAATATAAACCAAATAGACAGAGGGTATGAGGACATAGATGGTCGTCTCAATGCTCTTGGTGCACATATAGTTCGTAAGACAATAGAGTAAAATAAATAATGGAAAAGGATTTTTTTGCAGATGGGCTATCTGAACTTCATCGTAGGGCGGAGGATATAAATGAGCTTATTGAGGATAACAAATGTGATATTGTGCTCTTTCGTGGAGCAATGGGGGCTGGGAAAACGACTCTTATAAAAGAATTGTGTGTGGTTCGTGGTGTTGAAGATGTTGTTACAAGCCCTACATTTGCCCTTATAAACGAGTATAAAGATAAAAATGAAAAGACGATTTTCCACTTCGACTTTTATCGTATAAATACCATCAATGAGGTTCTTGATTTAGGCTATGAGGAATATTTTTATGGTGATGGATTGTGTTTTGTTGAGTGGCCTGAGAAGATAGAAGAACTTATTCCTGAAGATCTTGTTGTCGCCACGATAACTATCGAGCAAGATGGAGGCAAAGATTGCCGTAAGATAACTTTTAAATGCAGCACTTGTTGATAGATACTATCCACGTAGATAGTCTAAAGATAGATAGCTTAAATGTAGATAGCACCGTTGTGGACTCTGTTAAAACGATATTAGGACACCACATCCCTGATATTAATAGAGTGCTTGACATCTCGCAGATCTTCGGGAATGCGGCTGTGAAAAGCGAGTGCGTCAACAATGTTCTCCCCTATGTTTATAGAGGAGAATTATCTTGGTTTTCCGCTATTGTTCTATGTGCGCTTATCATCATATATGTAATACTTATTAAGCGTTATGGCAAAGAAATAATACCTATTGCTAAGGTAATATTCTTCCCTTCTCTTTTCGATAGGATGCATGATGAAAATAACGTTCATATAAAAAATTACCTTACATACGGATTTATATTTAGTTGTATGGTGGTTGCTCTTTTAAGTTGGACATATGTTTCTCATGGAGATGTCCTAATCCCTATTTGCGTATATTTCTATTTTGTTTTTAAAGGAATTGTCATGCATATGATCGCTCTAAAACAAGGACGTAAATCTCCTATTTCTAAGTCTACTTACTTCTTTATATCGTGTTGCACAACGTCATTTTGTGTGCTTACTCCTGTTACTATCTTTTCATTGCTTTTCGGGGTTCGATATTTTCTTTTTGTGCTGATTATTATTGTTTTATCAAGCTATTACCTGTTTCTGTTAAGATTTTTTTGTAGAGAAAAGTTTTCTTTTAAGCAAATATTGTTGTATCTTTGCACCGCTGAAGTGATACCTTTAGTGTTAGTAAGTGGTCTATTTTACTCAAAAATTATTGCTTTTGGAAATTAAGAATATACTCATATCTCAACCCGAGCCGGCAACACCCGAAAACTCTCCTTTTACTGTTTTGGCTACAAAATACAAGACGAAAGTCAAGTATCTTCCGTTTATAAAAACGGAGAGGGTCACATCGAGAGAGTTTCGTCAACAAAGGGTTGATATTACGGCTCATACAGCAGTGCTTCTTACAAGCAGAACTGCTGTAAGTAACTTCTTTAGTATATGCGAGGAGTGTCGTGTGACTGTCCCTGAGTCGATGAAGTATTTTTGTGTGTCGGAGTCTGTGGCTCTGTTCTTACAAAAATATATAATATATCGCAAGAGGAAAATATTCTTTGGGAAGGGTAGCTTTGTCGATCTTATGGATGTTATAGCAAAACACGCTACTGAGACTTTTCTTGTGCCTCTTTCGGAACCACACAAGCCGGAAATTCCTAAGATGTTGGCCGATGCAAAGTTGCGTCATACTAAAGTGATCCTTTCTCGTACTATATCGCAAGACGACATAAAATCGCAGATAGACATCAAAAAGTTCGATCTTCTGTTGTTTTATTCTCCATCGGAAGTAACAGCTCTAAAAGAGAATTTTGGGGATGCTGCAAATGGAATTCGTATAGCTGCTTTTGGTGTTAACACTGCTATGGCGGTGCGTGAGGCTGGTTATAATCTGGTATCTATGGCCCCAACGGTAGAAACTCCGTCTATGGTCATGTCGATAGAAAAATACCTAAAAGCGATAAAAGGCGGTGAAGAGCCAGACACATCATATATAGATGAAAATATAACTCTTTCTCGTCAACAAAATAAAAAGGCTTCTGCTAAGGTTAAAGTCGCTAAGGTGAAGAAGGTGGCTAAGGCAAAAGCTGTAACGACGGCTGCTGCTGTGGCTGCAAAGCCTGTTGTTTCAAAATCTGCTGCTGTGAAGTCGGCAACTGCAAAACCTGCTGTTGCAAAGGCTGTTGTGGAGAAGAATGTTACAACTTCTAAACCTAAAGTAGCAAAACCTGTCACTGAAAAGTAAGATGATAACCCCTCAAGGTCTCTGTAAAGAAGAGAGGCTACATGGACGAGATAATGTAGATATCCTTTTTAAGGGAGGGGCTTCTTTTATGGCATATCCTTTTCGATGCGTATATCGTTTTGTAGAAGGTTGCGACCAAAACCATTTGCGAGTGGTGGTCTCTGTGGGCAAACGTTACCATAAAAGAGCAGTAAAGAGAAATATCATCAAACGTCGTACTAAAGAGGCTTTTCGCCTTAACAAACAACTATTCTATGCCTCTAAAGTCAGATCTGTAGATTTAGGTTTGATATATGTCGGTAAGAGTGAGGAAAATTATGATGTTATAGTACATGGAGTCACAAAAGCAATCAAGACGATTATCTCAATTTCTATCCAAAATAGCGATAGCTCTTCCGCTGTTGTTAGTGAGATTTTACCAGTTGGCGATATCGCCTCATCTACACCCATCATGTAGATATACCCCTACCTGTTCGCAATATACGATAGAAGCATTAAAGAAATATGGTCTATTCAAGGGGTCTTGGCTTTCAATAAAACGTATCGTGTCGTGCAATCCATGGTGGGGCGGTTCGGGGTATGATCCTTTAAAGTAACGTTTAGCATAAAAAAGAGTAGTACAACAATTCGTTTTACTACTCTTTTTTAAATGTTTTATTATTAATGTTTTACGTATTTGTCAACCTCTTTGAAAAGTCTTTCGGCAACGCCTTCTATGCCTCCTGTGTTACCATCCATCTCAATACATTTGCCTTGTTTGCCATAATAGCTTTTTACTATTTCTGTTTGGGCTTTATATACGTCAATGCGGTTTTGAATTATCTTCTGGTCACTGTCGTCAGCACGTCCACTGGTTAATCCTCTGTTTAAAAGACGTTCAATTAGGATTTTGTCTGCTACCTCAAGAGAGATCATCACATTTACCTGTGAGCCTACTTCTTTTAACATCTTATCAAGAGCTTCTGCTTGTGGCGTTGTGCGAGGGAACCCGTCGAAAATGGTGCCTATTGCATCTTTGTTTTTCTTTATATAGTCGGCAATTATGCTTATCACCAGAGCATCAGAGGCAAGGTTTCCGCCTTCCATCTCTTTTGCTGCTTGTAATCCAAGCTTCGAGCCTGACTTAATCTCATTACGTATAACTTCTCCTGTTGAGATATGTAGAAGTCCGTAACGCTCCACAAGTTTGTCGGCTTGTGTCCCTTTTCCTGCCCCCGGAGGGCCAAATAAAATTAGATTTACCATTATTATAAAATTATATTTTGTACTTTTTAATAGGTTGCTTTTAAGCATCATCCCTCCACCCTTGCGCCGTTAGTTCTATCTCGGCTCCGTCGGGTGATACTAATACTATTTTGTTTTCTTTATCTGTGATATGTCCTATTATGCTCAGTCCGTCTATCCCTATGATTTTGTCATAGTCGTTTATGGATATGGTGAATAATATCTCGTAGTCGTCTCCACCATTCATCGCCGCAATTGTAGCATCACTGCCTAATTCTTTGGCAAGAGAATATGTGGTGTCGGTTATTGGAAGCTTATCGAGATATACACTTGCCGAGCAAGATGAGGATT
>JAVVUK010000042.1:0-13030 GCA_036653215.1 Rikenellaceae bacterium | reverse complement strand
AAAAATATATCGAAAATATTTGGAAATATTATCAATTGTAAATACATTTGCATTAGATAATACTATCTATGTAAAGCTATGATGTATAAAACAGAGCTTGTTTTAAGGTGTTTAACGACAAAGTTAGCTATTTTATTTTACAAACAAAAAACTTAAAAATAAAAAAACGAACCAACAAAAAAAACAAAAATGAAAAAAATTAACCTCTTTAGCGTTATTGCCTTTCTTGGGGCTATGATGCTGTTCGTAACCTCGTGTGCGGACGATTATGGTGATGACATCGCCCAATTAAAAATCGATGTTGCTGGACTTCAGGATGCCGTTAAGTCAGGTAAGATAGTGACTGGCGTTACTCCTATCACGGGAGGTAATAAACTTACTTTTGGTGATGGTAGTTCTATTGATATCTTAAATGGAGCTGCTGGTACTAACGGTACCAACGGTACTAACGGCACTAATGGTACTAACGGATTAGATGCTTTTGCTCCAATTCTTGGTGTTGATGGACAAGGTTTTTGGACAATCATTACAACAAAAGGTGGTACTGCAGCACGTGTAAAAGATGCTGGCGGAAATGATGTTAAAGCTGTTGCAACTTATCCTTCAATAGGAGAAAATGGCAACTGGTTTATTGATGGTAAAGATACAGGTGTATCTGCTAAGGGACTTAACGGCACTGACGGCACTGACGGTACTGATGGTACTAACGGTACTGACGGTCATAGCCCATATATTAACACTGTTGCTGCCGATGGCGTTATCGACAACTGGATGGTTTGGAGCGTAGATGCTAACAAATTTGTAGACTCTGGTAAAAAAGCAATTGGAACAGCAAATGTTAAAGTTGTAAATGGCGTGTTGCATATAGATGGAGTAGCTACTTCTATAAAATCTATCGAATCGGCTATTATGTTTAATAAACTAACAAACACAATATCTGTTACTCTTGATGGTGCTTCATATCAACTCCCTCTTGCTGCTAATGTAGTAACTACAACTACAATAACAAGCGTTATGGCTCCAAATTTCTATGCTACTAATATTTTATTTACATATGGTCAGGCTGTTAAAATTACAGATCCTGCTATCGCTGCTAAGCGTGCCGCTTTTGCACCAGAGGTTAAAACAGGAAAATATTTCTGGAATATACCTTTAGTTTCATTTGTTGTTAACCCTCAAGAGGTAGATACAGAAGGTTATAAGATAGCGCTTGTAACTCCTAAAGACGAATCTGTCCTATCTGTAAATCAAAAATGGGTTGAATATGATTATAGCATTAGTGGTGATTTTCAACAACAAAGATCTAAATCTGTTGGTGGACTTTGGACTCTTGACATTCAACCTACACAAGAAGAAATGGAAGCCCTTGATAATAGAAAGATACAAAATGACCATTTAGCTATTCAACTTACTAAAGGGGCTTATTCTGTTCGCTCAACTTATGACTTTGCTATGTATTCTACTGGCTATTCTAATCAGGATGCTGCAAATATGCCTGCTAAGACATATGATCCAAAAATCAATATGAATTGTGGCGAGAGTCATGATATATTCTCTGATTTCATGAAGTTAGGTGTGGAAAGCGAAGCAATATATAAAGTGGCTATTTCGTGGACTTCAGATGCTTCTAATAATGCTTTAAAACAACATATTCAACTTGACGGAACAAATATTGCTATAGATCATACTGCTGAAGCTATTAATGCCGTTGGTGGTAAGACTGCTAAAGTGTTGTTACAAGCTATTGATTATGCTGGTAACTACTATGAATATACAGTCTCTGTTATCATTTCGAAAACAGTAAGTATGCAAGCTTCTGTCAATGCTATAAACTATACTCTTGCTGAAGATGAAACTTCTACTGCTGCTGTACGTGAAAATGGCGTTAACGTAAACCTTAAACCTATGTTTGATGAGTTAGCGAAATATGGTGCTTCTAAATCAACATTCGTTTTAGCTTCATATGCAGTATCTGAAGATGGTAAAGATGTTACTTATGACGGCAAATTGACTGTAGAGCCATATTCAAGTGCCTTAACTACTGATCCTGCTAAAACACTTACAGGCCCATCTAATGCTTGGCAATCATTAAACATATTGTTCGATGTCAAAAAGGCTCTTCCTAAGAACTACTCAATTGATTTCTATTATGAAGATAGAGCTGCAGGTCAAATGATTATCGTTACAGTTCCTGTTAATGTTACTAATCCTGTAATAAACTGGAATAATGAATTTGTACGTACAGATTTATTCGTAGGTAACAAACTTAACGTATATGGTAATACAGAAAGTGCTCAAGCAAGTGGTAAGGCAAAATACGATTTGAGAAAAGCATATAGCACATTCCCTGCTCATTGTAATTTCAGTTTTGTGGCACCTAATCCAAATCCTGGTAAGATTACAGATCCTTTAGATTGGACAACTGTAAGTGGTGGTTCTGTTTATTCTACTATCAATATAGACAATGTAACTGTTAACACAGAATATAAACTTGATGTTGTTTATCAATACTTTGGTAATGATAAGAACACTATCGTAGTTCCTGGACAAACAATACTTGTCACTCCTAAGAGCTTTGTTGCTGAAGGTAAGATCGATCAGCTACCAAAAACAAAGAGTGAAGTTACTTACGACCCTAATAACAGTACTGCTGGTCAGATGTCTATGAAAGCTGTTTGGGCAGCATGGACAGTTAACGACAAGACAAACTTAGACGTGTTTGGCACTCCTAACCAACTTGTGAAGAGCGTTACTGTTGTTGCTAATGGTAAAAACAAGATCCTTATCGATGTTGTTAAGTCTGGAAATGACTTTATCATTAAAGCAAACAACAACACCGCAGGTCTTACATCGTCTGTAAATGTTGATCTTGTAATAACAATTACAGACCAAATGGATCAAATACTTGAAAAGACAGTTATCGTTACAGTTAGAAAATAATATAAGGTTTTTAAAGTGGTTTTTGTGAGGAGAGGGGAGAGCTTAATTGCTCTTCCCTTTCTTTTTTTGTTTTTATAATGATTTATAATAAATAGTAGTATATTTGTATATCTGTAATTCTAATATGATTTTATTATGAAAAATATTTGGTTAATTACTGTTTTGTTGATTTTATTTCCTATTTTAACCTTTGCTGGTTTGAGTAGTCCTGAGACAAACTCTAAAAATGTAGGCTTTTTTAATGGCGTTAATGTCGTGTCTAAGGTAGATGTCGTATTGGCAAATATCCCAAGCGGAGAGGTTCGTATCACAACCTATAAAAACATATTAAAACACGTTGACATAAGTGTTAAAGATAGTGTCTTGTATATCGGCTACTCTTCGGAAACGCCTTATTCTAACGCCGATTTATCAGTCATGGTGTCTGTTAAAGATGTCAAATATCTTTTTGCTGATGGTGGTGCAAGGCTAATTGCTGATAAAAATGTTAAGGCGGAAGATATTTATATTACTTTGCGCTTGGGGTCTTCATTTGAAGGAGAGCTTAATGTCGATAATGTCAATCTAACGCTTTTAGCAGGATCTTCATTTGTGAGTGGAATTAATTCTAAAAATCTAACAGTAAACTCTTCTAAAAATTCGACTTTAACTGTCGATAGTTGTAGGGTGGACAATATAGATTTATCCTTATATTCAGGTGGAGAAAATAAATTGCTCAACATTAAAGCATCTACTATAAAAGTATCTGCTGAGACAGGTGTCAATTTGTATATGCAAGGAGAAGTCAAGAGCTTAATTGTTAATGCTTTAGAATATTGCAATGTAAACTGTGAAAAATTATATGCTGATAATGCCATTGTAACAATTACTGAAAATAGTGTGGCAAAGATAAGAGCAATGAATACATTGTCGGTGAAGGCTTCCGATAAAAGTTCAGTGCTTTATTATGGAGATGTGGCCTCTCCGTCCATTCTATCTACTGATGGTTCTATGGTGGAAAAACAATAAATAATATATGATATACGATTTTAATAAAGTAGTCGATCGTCAAGGTACATTTTGTGAAAAGTACGATCACCGTTCTAATGTTTTTGGGAGTTCCGACATAATCCCTATGTGGATTGCGGACATGGATTTTGAAACTCCTCCCTTTATTATGGAGGCTATACGTGAGAGAACAAACCATAATTTTTTGGGGTATTCTTTTCGTGGGACATCTTATCATGATGCTATAACATCATGGCTTTTCAGACGAAGTGGTTGGGTTGTCGACCCTTCTACAATACTCTTTACGCCGGGCTCGATGGTGGCTGTGTCGTTTGCCATAGATGCCTTTACTAACAAAGGTGATAATATAGTCATACAACCTCCTGTTTATGGTCCTTTTTCGTGGGTGGTAGAGTTTAATGAGAGACGCTTAGAGCGTAACCTATTAAAGATGGACGAGGTGACTCTGCGTTCTGAGATTGATTTTGAGGATCTTGATAGAAGACTCGCCAAGTCGAAGATATTCCTTTTCTGCAGCCCTCATAACCCCACAGGTAGGGTCTTCACGCATGATGAACTTCAAAAAGTTGCCGATTTATGTATTAAGCACAATGTTATTATTGTTTCCGATGAGATGCATTGTGACATAATACACAAACCACATAAATTTATACATATCTCTTCTATTAGTGAAGAGGTGGCAGCACGTTGCATAACCATAGTTTCAGGGTCTAAAACTTTTAATATGGCAGGACTTTCAACAACGGCTGTTGTAATACCAAATAAAGAGTTGAGAGATAAATTTTTCGCTTCTGCCGAGAAAGCACATATAAATCAAGGTAATCTTTTTGGTAGTGTAGCTCTTGAGGCCGCTTTTACATATGGCGATGAGTGGTTAGACCAAATGCTTGAATATCTTGGAGGCACGATAGATTATGTTTTGGATTTTGTTGCTAAACATATGCCTGAAGTAAAATGTTACCGTCCTGAGTCGACATATATGATATGGTTCGACTTTCGAGCATGGGGCATGACACACACTGAGTTGCGTGAGTTTATGGTTGCTAAAGCGAAGATAGGGTTTACAGAGGGTGAATTTTTCGGTAAAGAGGGTAGTGGTTATATGCGAATGAATATTGCTGCACCACGTTCCATTGTCGAAAAGGCGATGCACCAACTTTACCAAGCCTCACTTGAACGATAAAAACAAAAAATGATTAGTAAAGTTATTGCTCTACTAATCATTTTTTTTAGTTGTAATATGAATAAAATGGTGCTCAGCACACCTGTACTATTTCTATCGAGTGCGTTTTTGACGACGCCAGTAGTCGCCGCTTGTTTTGCTGCCTGCATAAGAACGTCTTTCTTTAGGCTTAGCCGTAAGAGCTTCGTTTTGTGCTATGTGCGCTTTTACGCCGCTTAGGCTTTTAAAAGGATGATCTTCAACAACACTTATGCGTTTGCCGATTAGCTTTTCTATATCTTTAAGCAGTGGTAGCTCCTCTGGGTCGCAAAAAGAGATTGCCACGCCACTAAGCCCTGCACGTCCGGTTCTGCCGATACGATGGACGTAAGTCTCTGGTACTTCGGGAAGATCAAAGTTTACCACGTGAGAGAGGTTGTCTATGTCTATGCCTCGTGCTGCGATGTCTGTTGCTATGAGCACACGTGTTATGCGCTCCTTAAAGTTAGAAAGGGCACGCTGACGAGCGTTTTGCGATTTGTTGCCGTGAATAGCTTCACTTGTGATGCCCGATTTACAAAGTTGCTTGGCTATCTTATCGGCTCCATGTTTAGTACGTGAGAAGACAAGGATAGACTCTTTTTGGTCGTCGTCAAGAAGCTCAATAAGGAGGTTTGTCTTTTCCTTCTTCTCTACGAAATATATAGATTGATCTATCACATCTACCGTTGAAGAGACCGGTGTTACGGCGATCTTCTTAGGGCTTGTGAGCATGGATGCTGCTAAAGAAGCGATCTCCTTAGGCATGGTTGCCGAGAAGAAAAGAGTTTGTCTATCTTTAGGTATTAAAGGTAAGATGCGTTTTATGTCGTGTATAAACCCCATGTCTAACATACGATCTGCCTCGTCAAGGACGAAAAACTCTATCGTCTTAAGATTTATAAAACCTTGATTTATGAGGTCTAATAACCTACCTGGAGTGGCTATAAGAACATCTATGCCAGCTCTTAGAGCGTCTGTTTGAGGTCTCTGACCTACACCACCAAATATGACACAATGTTTCATGTCTGTGTAACGCCCGTATGTGGCAAAACTCTCGTCAATCTGAATGGCAAGCTCACGTGTAGGAGTTAAGATAAGTGCTTTTATCTCCTTGTTACGTCCGCTTTTCGTGTTTCTATATAGTCGTTGAATGATTGGTATGGCAAAGGCTGCTGTCTTTCCTGTTCCTGTTTGTGCACAACCTTGTACGTCTCGTCCCTCTATAAGGATTGGTATTGCTTGTTCTTGTATTGGCGTTGGCGTTGTATACCCCTCTTCCGCAAGAGCCTTTAATATAGGCTCAATGATGTTTAATTCTTCAAATGTCATTTATCGATTTTGTTCTTTGAAACTGTTCTCACTCGCTTTTATAACCCAAAAATCATCACGAATTTCCGATATGCTGAAAAGCAAAATCAGTTTCAAATAACCTCGGCAACAAATTTAGACCGTCTCTAATAAAGTATAAGGCGACAAAGATACGATAAATAATTGATAAACAGCTCCTCAATTAAGAATTATAATTACTCCCAGTGTTTACAACGGGTTGTGTCTGTTCGTCAGAGCATAAGACAACAAGGAGGTTGCTTGCAAGAGCCGCTCTTTTGTCATTATCCATCTCTACTATATTTTCATTAGACAACTTGTCGAGAGCCATTTTTACCATAGATACAGCTCCTTCGACAATCTTCTCACGAGCAGAGATGATTGCGGTGGCTTGTTGACGACGTAACATAACAGCTGCAATTTCTGGCGCATAGGCGAGATAATTTATGCGAGCTTCCATCACTTCTATCCCGGCAATGCTAAGACGGTTATTTAACTCTTGCTCAAGACGTTCTGTTATCTCCATGCCTCCTGAGCGAAGCGTTACCTCGTCGTGCAATTCATTATTATCGTAAGCATATTCGCTTGCTATGTTACGCAGTGCGGAGTCGCTTTGTATAGACACAAATTTCTGAAAAGAGGCCATGCGTGAGGTTAGATTTTGTCCTGTCGGACTTGTCCCTGCCGAGCCATCTATGTCGAAAAGAGCCTTATAACTATCTCTGATTTTCCATACCAAGACAAGACCTATCATGACAGGGTTTCCTGCTTTGTCGTTCACCTTAATAGGTTCTACATCAAGGTTACGGGCTCTTGAGGTTAGTTTTATCTTTGTATAAAAAGGATTGATCCAAAAGAAGCCGTTGTCACGGAGGGTGCCTCTATATTTGCCGAAGAACATCAATATACGCATATCATTAGGTTCGATCATTGTATATCCGAAGAATGATACAAAGAGAAGAGAGGCTAAAATCATAGCCACAATTACGTTTATAACAATCTCTGTTGAAGTGAGATATGTTATTATTAAGAATAAAATCACTTGAATGGATATCATCAGAAAGCCATTCGTTTTTGTTCCTTTAAATAGTGTTTCCATAGTAGTCATTTTTTTGTAAAGATATAAGAAACTGTTTAAATAGTTTCTTATATCTTTGTAAAAAATAAAAGTATGAGAAAAGATTTTCTATTTGTCATAGCTATACTAATGACTTTAGGATGTACTCCTAAGGTTGAGCTTGACACGGCGCAAAACATAATTCCGAAACCAATATCTGTAAAGGAAAATGGTGGAGCTCCTTTTGAGTTTACCTCTGCCACTACATATTCTTTTTCAGAAGATGTAAGTGGAGAGTTGGAAAAGATAGGCTCTATGTTTAGTGATAGGGTGGAAAGAGCTTTCGGCTTTGCTTTAACAAAAGGCTTAGTGTCGGGTGAGGTGCTTTTTGTTATCGACAAACAAGATACCACAAAAGAGGGTTATACCCTCGATGTTACAAAAAGCAAAATCACAATTACGGCTAATTCTCCTCGTGGCATATTCTATGGAACGCAAACCTTGCTTCAGCTCCTTCCTCCGGAGTCGAAGAGCATCTCTAAGGTAGAGGGGATGAGGTGGCTTGTGCCTTCAGTGACAATAAAAGACGCTCCTCGTTTTGCATATCGTGGTAATATGTTAGATGTGTCACGTCATTTTTTTACCATTGATGAGTTGCGTAGGCATATAGATCAAATGACAGAGTATAAGTTTAACACCTTGCATCTTCATCTCTCAGACGATCAAGGGTGGAGAATAGAGATAAAAGCTATGCCTGAACTAACGGAAAAAACATCTATGAGACCCTCACGAACAGGCGATTTTTGGACTCTTGATCCTCCGAAAGAGGGTGAGAAGTTTGACTATGGCGGATATTACACTCAAGAACAGATGAAAGAGCTTATTGCTTATGCCAAAGAACGTTATGTGGAGATAATTCCGGAGATAGACGTTCCCGGACATTCCATGTCGCTCATTATTGCTCACCCAGAACTTCATTGTAGTAAGCCTACAACAACATATATAAATTGTGGTAATAAAGAGACATGGACCGATGGAACACTCTGTGTGGGTAATCCTAAGACTATGGAATATATGAAAGTCATATTTGGGGAGTTGGCGAAGCTCTTTCCATCAAAATATATACATATCGGAGGCGATGAGTGCATAAAGACAAATTGGAGGAGCTGTCCTAAATGTAAGGGTAGTATGCAAAAACATGGTTTTACGAAGGTTAATGAGTTGCAAGGTGCTTTTGTGAAAGATGTAAATCGGTATGTAAGTTCGTTGGGTAAAACCATGATTGGTTGGGATGATGTTTTGGAAGATAGCTTAGATAAAGATGTTGTCGTTATGAGTTGGCGAGGGGTAAAGGGTGGCAAGAGTGCTGCAGAAAAGGGACATAAGGTAATTATGGCTCCTAACACGCATTGCTATTTAGACCTATATCAAGGCGATCCTGCCATCGAGCCACACACATATAGTCGTTGTACGCTTCTCGATAGTTACCATTGGGATCCTGCGGAGGGGGTAGATGAGAGATTTATTCTTGGAGGACAAGCAAACTTATGGAGTGAAAACATATCTACTCAACGACATAAAGAATATATGTTATATCCTCGTGCTTGGGCTGTTGCCGAAGTGTTATGGAGTCCTAAAGAAGAACTTTCATGGGAGGCTTTTGTGCCACGTGTGGAGAGTCATTTTATAAGGGCAGAATATGCTGACATAAATCACTCTACAAGTCTTTATAATGCTTGGGTAAGACCATATACCTCTAATAAAGACGGTAAGATATATATTCGTTTTTACCGTGATTTGGACGATGTCGATATATATTATACCCTTGACAATACAATACCTGATATGCACTCTGCAAAATATGAAAAGCCTTTTGTGTTGGAGGGTAACTCTTCCAAGATAAATGTGCAGACTTTTAGAGACGGAAAACCTATTGGCAAGCTCTTTCGTGTTACTCGTGATGAGATACGTATAAGAGCCTCGCAAGATAAACGAGATTAAATAAAAATAGCTCACTGTAAAGTGAGCTATTTTTGTAAGAAATATGTTGTGTTTATTATTTTGCTGCTTTTGCTGTTTTTACGTCAAGAAGCTCAACGTCAAATACAAGTGCTTCACCTGCAAGAGGTCCTTGGTTGCCATAAGCAAGGTCAGAAGGGATATAAAGTTTTATCTTACCGCCTTTACCAATCAATTTGATACCTTCAGTCCATCCTGGTATAACGCCGTCAAGAGGGAAAATAGCAGGTTCTCCTCTTTCGTATGAAGAGTCAAATTCTTCTCCGTCAGATAGAGTTCCTTTGTAATTTACAGTAACAGTATCTGTTGAACTTGTAGGAACGATAGCCATATCCCCAGTTTCAACGATCTCGTAAAGAAGACCCGATTCTGTCTTTTTGATGTTACTCTTTTTTGCTGTTTCAGCTAAAAATTTTGCAGAAGCAGTTGCTTTTTGAGCAGGAAGAACAACCATGATGTAGTTTCTGAAATACTCGTCTGCACCAGAAACAATAGAGTCAAGCTCTTTTTCATCCTTAGTGTTCATCACGTTGTCAATAGCCGCAGCAATGATTTTAGCATCGAATTTACCGTCTTTGATTGTAGATTTAAGTTGCATACCCATAAGAGTACCAATAGCATTAGAAAGAGAGTCAGACTCACTCTTTAGAGCAGTGTTTCCCTTACTGTTACATGAAGTCATTGTCATAAGAACAATAACAGATAGAAGTAATAATTTTTTCATATTTTATTTTATAATTTAGTTTCGCAGTACAAAGGTGTATATTATTTTTTGAAGTTACAAATTAACATTAAAACTCTCTCCTACAATTACAGTTATTGCTTCGGGAATTGTCTCAAATGTGAAAGGTGCTTCTCCCAGTGCCTCTCCGTCAACCTCGATTGTAGATCTCCATTTTGAGGTTATCTCCACGTTATGTCCACGTAGATGTAGCGATTGTGGTAGTTTATATATCAGTCCGTTATATAAGAGTTTTATATGAAATAAAATGCCTATATTACTCATACGTCTAATAATCGTTAGGTCAAAAAGTCCGTCATTGGAAATGGCCTCTGGCGTTTGTCTCATGCCTCCTCCATTATATTTTCCAATACCTATGGCAGCGGTAAACATACGTCCGCTCCAAGCCTTCTTCCCATCGATAGTAATTGTGTAATCGCCTGAAAAATAGCTGAAGATAGCTTTCATCATGCTTATTATATATAACCAACCAGAGTATATCCCTTTCTCTTTAAGGTTGTTATATTGCTTATTTACATACGCATCAAATCCCATGCCTGCCATGTTGGCCATATATCTAACTTGATGCACCCGAGATTCGTAATATGATACCTTTCCGACATCTTGCTTAAATGTTTTACCTGCAACGATAGCTTTTATGGCATCTGTATATGTGGCAGGTATGCCATACATACGTATCCAGTCGTTCCCTGTTCCAGCGGCAATGACGGCAAGTGTCACATCTACAGCAGGGATTTTCTTTTGTATGAAAAGCCCATTTACAACCTCGTGTAATGTCCCATCTCCACCGACCACTATAATATGGCGATAGGAGCTATTTACAGCTCCTACTACCAATTCTGTGGCGTGATATTTCCTCTCGGTGAAAGCAATATCAAAAACGATACCACTTTCACGAAGAAGTTTTATTATTAGAGGTATATCGCTTAATCCTTTTTTACTCCCAGAGGTGGGATTAACGATAACAAACCATCTCATATATTATCTTACTTTTTTGGTGCATCTTGCACCACAGCTTCTAACAACTTAAAGAACTTATCAACAGAAGCGATAAGCACCTTTTCGTCTGGAGAGTGTGGGTAGCAGATTGTAGGACCAAAAGAAATCATGTCCCATTTTGGATATGGACCAACAAGAACACCACACTCAAGACCTGCATGGATGCCTTTTATCTCAGGTACTTTTCCAAATAATTTCTTATATGTTGTTTGTACGCTCTTTAAAATTGCCGAGTCCATATTTGGCTGCCATCCGTGATAGCCACCACTGAATTTAACTTTCGATCCAGAAAGTTTAAATACAGAAGCTATCCTTTCGCAAAGATCGTCTTTACTGCTGTCTGTTGAGCTACGAACAAGGAAGTTGATGCTGAAAAAGCCTTTTTCTTTTGTTATGATACCCATGTTAGACGATGTCTCAACAAGACCTATCATAGAGTCGCTCATGCGGTAAATGCCGTTAAATACAGCTTCCACAGAGTCTATTAAAACTTTTTGTGCTTTCTTATCTATTACCATCTTTGGCTTGCAACGGCAAGGTTCGATAGTAATTGCTATGTTAGGTTCAACGGCTTTAAGTTCGTTTGCTATTTCGGCAATAACTGTTTTTGCTTCTTCAATAGCTTCTTTAACTTGAGCTTCAGCAACCACGATAGTAGCGTTTGCCTCACGTGGAATAGCGTTACGCATATTTCCACCAGTAGCTTCAGAAATACGAATGTCAAACTTCTCGTTAAGCCTATTTATAATTCTGAAAAGTAGTTTTGAAGAGTTGCCACGTTGAAGTATGATCTCCATACCAGAGTGTCCACCTTTTAATCCTGTAATGTCAATTTTAAGAGGAGAATATCCTTTTGGCGTTTCCTCTTCTTTATATTTTATTTGTCCTTCAACATCAATCCCACCAGCACAACCTACATACATCTCGCCCTCAGTCTCTGAGTCAAGGTTTAGAAGAATATCTCCTTTAAGTTCATCGTTGCTAATGCCAAAAGCACCTGTCATACCTGTTTCCTCGTCGATAGTGATAAGAGCCTCAAGTGTACCGTGTTTTAGAGTTGTGTTTTCAAAAATGGCAAGTATCGCTGCAACGCCAATGCCATTGTCCGCTCCAAGCGTAGTCCCGTCAGCTGTAACCCAGTCGCCGTCTATGTAAGCAGGAATGCTATCTTTAAGGAAGTCAAACTTCTTGTCGCTGTTCTTTTGAGGGACCATGTCGACGTGAGCTTGTAGTATAAGAGCTTTTCTATTTTCAAAGCCTTTTACTGCAGGTTTGCGTAATATGATGTTCCCAATCTTATCTACATTATGATCGATATTGTTTTTCTTAGCAAAGTCAACTATGTAGTCTCTAACCTTTTCTTCATGTTTAGAAGGGTGTGGTATGTTACATATCTCTTTAAAATGCTTCCACAAAGGCTGTGGAACGAGTTTTTCAATGTTCTTATCCATGTTGTTATTTTTTTAATTTTAATGATGCAATGTAGTAAGTATTTCTCGTTTTACAAAGAGAAATAAAATTATTATTTTATTTTTTATATTAATATATTGTTAATCAGTATTATAAAAAGATATTGATGTCTTTTTCTTTTGCTTTATCAAAAAAAGTACCATTAAATATTTGGAGGTAATATAATTTTATCTATCTTTGCATTCGATTTAAGACAAGAGATTAAATTCTTTTTCCTCCCCGATTCGCTAGCTCAGCTGGTAGAGCACAACACTTTTAATGTTGG
>JAVVUK010000041.1:0-13341 GCA_036653215.1 Rikenellaceae bacterium | reverse complement strand
ACAAAGATAAGAATAATTTTTTTAAAAAATATTGTTATCTTTGTGGGTGGTTAAAATAGAAGAATGAATATCCGTCCCCCAAAGATAATAAAAAAGCTATATCCGTCCTTAATATGGAATTTCCACTCTGAAGCTAATAAAAACAAGGTCTTTTTGACTTTTGATGATGGCCCTACAGAGGAGATAACATATTGGATTTTAGATACGTTAGATAAATACGATGCTAAGGCAACTTTTTTCTGCCTTGGTAAAAACGTCGAGCAACACCTAAAACAATATCATGAGATAGTAAAGCGAGGACACATCGTTGCTAATCACTCATATAGTCATATCAAAGGATGGGGGCAGTCGGTAGGTCGTTACATAGAAGATGCAGACCTTGCAAATCACCTCATATCTTCAAACTTGTTTCGTCCTCCATATGCTCGTATAACTATGGCGCAGGCACGACGCATATCGGAGCGTTATAATATCATTATGTGGGATGTCTTAAGTATGGATTATTCACAGATGGTGACTCCTAAGATGTGTGTTAATAATGTGTTGCAAAATGTAAAAGGAGGCTCAATTGTTGTGTTTCACGACTCATTGAAGTCTTCTCGTAACATGAAATATGCTTTGCCAAGAGTGTTAGACTATCTTCAACAAAATGGCTATACTTGTAGCTCTATAATACTATAATTATGAATATCACCGTTGCAATTACAGGGGCGAGTGGCTCTATATATGCTAAGGGGTTGGTGGAGATGCTGATTTCTCAAGATCTTATAGAGAGGGTAACTCTTATATATTCGGATAACGGACGTGAAGTAATGGACTTTGAAGGCGTGTGTATGCCTTTGAATGATAAAATTATAGAGGTTAAAAATGGAGATTTCTATAATCATACAGTATCGGGGTCTTCGTGTGATGATGTTATGGTTGTGGTGCCATGTTCTGTGGGGATGATGTCACGCATGGCGTGCGGAACCTCTGATGACACTATATCAAGGGCTGCTGATGTGATGCTTAAAGAGAGGAAAAAACTGATTGTCGTTGTTCGAGAAACGCCATTAAGCCTTATCCATCTTCGTAATATGGCTTCTCTCACAGAGGCTGGGGCTGTGGTTATGCCTGCATCACCATCTTTTTACAGTAAGCCTACCGATATAGATGGACTTTGTAGAAGTGTTACAGAGAGAATAATGTCGCTCATAGGGTTTGAAACAGGATATAAATGGAATTATAAAAATTATAAATAATAATAATGGGAACAGATTTGCGTAAAGAAATATTAGGTATGTTGGAGACAAAGTCTCTAACTAAAGCACAGGTTTATTCTATAATTCACGATGAGTTTCAGGAGATGAAAAATACACTTCATGAAATGTCGGGTGAGATAAACGAGTCTCTTGATGATGACGAGAGAACTATAAAAATAGAGTATCGTGATAAAGGAACTTTTGTGGCACAGTTACAAGTTGCCGATGATATACTGATCTTTAATATGCACACCGATGTGTTCTGCTTCGATCCAAAGAATGAAATTTGGAAAAATGAACATATCTTGAAAAATAGTTATAACGGTTATTTTGGTATTATAAATATATATAACTTCCTTTCAGATACTTTTAAATATACAAGGACAGAAGACGAGGGTTACCTCATAGCACGTATCTTTGTAAATAGAGAAAAGATGTTTTTCGTTGAGGGTGAGGGACTGGATGAATTTGGCGTTTCTGCTTTCGGGAAAAGAGCCTTGACAGAAGAAATAATGATAAATATTATAGAAAAAGTGATTGTTAAAACAATAGGATTTGACCTTTATGTACCGCCATTTAGTATGATCCAACGTGTCAATGCTTCACAGGTAAACACAAAAATAGAAAACTCGAAAATAGAAACAGGTAAAAGATTTGGATTTGAATTATGATTAGATTAATAGCAACAATAGCCCTTTCGCTAACCATAGTTAGCTGCTGTGGATGTAAAGTTAACAATGCAAAACAAAAAAAGATGTTGTCTACAACACAATGGCAAGTGGTAGGTACTGAAAATGACAGTTTTACTATAAATTTTGATCCTGTAAAAGGTGAGATATTTGGTCGTGGAGCGTGCAACAGCTATTTTGGCGCATATACAACAGAAGGTAAAAATGGTATCACTATCGAGCCTCGTGGAATGACACGCATGGCTTGTAACGATGATGGTGCAGAGCAGCGTTTCATAGATATGCTCGCTAAGGCAGATGAGTTCGCTTTCGATGGTAAACAACTTGTCTTGCTCGATGATGGAGCTACAATAGCAACTTTCGCCTCATATCAAGAGTAACATGATATATCACTCTTCTTGTAAAATAAACATAGGGCTCGATGTAATTTCGAAACGTGACGATGGATTTCATAACATAGAGTCGCTTATGTTCCCTGTTTTGGGGCTTTATGACGAGATAGAGGTCGTTCCACGTCGAGATAACGACATAATTTTCTCTCAACAAGGAATTGCGGTAGATTGCCTTGTTGAGGATAATTTGTGTGTGCGTGCTTATAAGCTTTTAATGAAAGATTATGGTATTGCAGGTGCCGATATATCAATAAACAAAAAGATACCTTTTGGAGCAGGGCTTGGCGGAGGGTCGTCAAATGCTTCATTTATCCTTAAAGCGGCAGTAGAGGCTTATGGACTTTCTGTGAGTCCGGAGAGGCTGGTCTCTTTGGCAAGAAAATTAGGTAGTGACACTGCCTTTTTTATCTATAACCGTCCTGCGCTTGTCTCTGGACGTGGCGATGAGCTTTCTCTATTAGACATATCGTTAGATGGCTATTTTTTGACTCTTATTAAGCCGAATATAAACATAAATACAAAAAAAGCATATAGCGGTATAACTCCTTTTGTCCCTCAAAAGAGAATAACTGATATATTAAAAGGAAAAGTCGAAGATTGGCATTTAGGTCTTAAAAACGACTTTGAGAAACATATATTTGAGAAAAATCCACTTCTTCTGTCAATCAAAAAATCGCTATATGATAAGGGAGCTCTTTTGTCTATGATGTCTGGTTCTGGAAGTACAATGTATGCCATATCTAAGGAGCCTATTGACACAACTTGTTTTGAGCCCGATATGTTTGTATTTTCCGAGCATATAAAAAGCCCTCGTGTTGGGTAAAAACAATGTTTTTTGTAAATAAAGAAATTTGTAATACTTTTGTTTCTACATTTATTGTTTATTCATTAACACAAAAATAAATTTTTATGAAGGAAAAATTAAATTCTGAGCTTCAGAAAAGAAAAGAAAAAGTATCTTTAGGCGGAGGTCAAGCTGCTTTAGATAAGCAACATACAATGGGTAAGATGACCGCTCGTGAGAGGATAGATGCTATATTAGACAAAAATTCATTCTTTGAATATGATATGTTTGTTGAGCATGATGCTCGTGAGTTCGGCATGGCTACAAAAGAGCTTGCTGGCGATGGTGTCGTAATAGGTACAGGTTCTATAAACGGGACTTCTGTTGCTATATATTCTCAAGACTTCACGGTCATGGGAGGTTCTTTAGGTTATAAACACGCCATGAAGATTGCTAAGATTATGGATTATGCTATCTCTATGCGCATCCCACTTATCGGAATTAATGACTCTGGTGGTGCTCGTATCCAAGAGGGTGTTAATGCTCTTGCAGGTTATGGCGAGATATTCTATCGTAACACAATGGCGAGTGGTGTTATCCCACAATTATCCGTTATTTTAGGTCCTTGTGCTGGAGGAGCTGTATATTCTCCTGCTCTTACAGACTTTGTCTTTATGGTAGACAACGTATCTAAGATGTTTATCACAGGTCCAAGTGTTATAGAAACAGTGTTAGGTGAGAAAATAGATGGGGAGTCTCTTGGTGGTGCACGTGTACATAGTGGTGTTACTGGTAATGCTCACTTCTTTGCTCTTTCTGAAAAAGAGTGTTTCCAACAAATAAAAGATCTTATCGGGATAATTCCATCAAACAACAATGGTGGTGCTAAGGCGATAGCTCCTAAGAAGCCTACTTCGAAGATTGATATTTCTGATATAGTGCCCGATGATCCTTCACAACCTTATGATGTGCGTCATGTTATAAAGGCTCTTACAGACGGAAGTGAATTTGTAGAGGTGATGGAGCTTTTTGCGGCTAATATAGTAGTAGGGTTTGGACGTATCGACGGTGAGACAGTTGGTTTTGTGGCAAATCAACCTCTTGTTATGGCTGGGGTTCTCGATTGTGACTCTTCCGATAAAGCGGCTCGTTTTGTGCGTTACTGTGATGCTTTCAATATCCCTATTGTGACTCTCGAAGACCTTCCAGGTTATCTTCCTGGTGTCGACCAAGAACACGCTGGTGTAATACGTCACGGGGCGAAACTTTTATATGCTTATAGTGAGGCTACTGTTCCTAAAATTACAGTTATCTTGCGTAAAGCTTATGGTGGTGGATATATAGCTATGAGTTCGAAACACCTACGTGCTGATTTCGTCATGGCATGGCCAAAAGCAGAAATTGCAGTTATGGGACCTGAGGGTGCAGCAAATGTGATCTTCATAAAAGATATTAAAGCGGCAGCCGATCAAGATGCTATGAGAGCGCAAAAAATAGCTGAGTATAAAGATAAATTTTCTAATCCTTATGTTGCGGCAGCCAAAGGTTATGTAGACGCTGTTATCGAACCATCGGAAACTCTTTCTTATGTGAAACACGCACTTGCAATATCTAAAAACAAGACTGTCGATCAACCTAAGAAGAAACATGGCGTTGTGCCATTTTAAAGGTATATATAAATGGAAAAGATAATAGTAAAAACGCTTCATGGCTCGTTTGAGACAGAGAGGTTAGTAGATAAATATGCCAATAAAAGTGCTTGGAAGCCTAAAAGTCCCAAATGTGTATATTCGTTTATTCCTGGAACTGTTGAGGAGATACGAGTAACAGTAGGCGAGGTAGTTAAAAAGGGGCATTCTTTGATGTTGTTTAAGGCTATGAAGATGGATAACAACATTTTAGCAGACAAAGACGGTGTCATAAAAAGCATAAATGTCGCTGTGGGGGAAAACATACCTAAAGGAACAGCGATGATAGAGTTTCAATAATATAAATTACTTTTACAAATAGCGTTATAGTAAAATTTTACTGTAACGCTATTTGTTTTTATTGTGATTATAATTACCTTTACAAAAGAAAAAATAAGGTTATGAGCAATATAAAAATTGGAGATGTAGCACCTTCATTTAAAGGTGTAAATCAAGATGATAAAGAGGTCTCTTTGTCGGACTACAAGGGTAAAAAGGTAGTTCTTTACTTCTATCCTAAAGATAACACACCAGGTTGTACCGCTGAGGCGTGTAGCCTTCGTGATGGATATTCAGAACTTAAAAAGATGGGCTTTGAGGTAGTGGGTGTGAGTGGTGATAATGCTGCTTCACATCGTAAATTTATAGAAAAGCAAACCCTTCCTTTTACTCTTCTTGCAGATGTAGATAGGACTATTGCAATTGCTTATGGTGTCTATTGTGAAAAGGTGATGTGCGGACGTAAATCTATGGGTATCGTGCGTACAACTTTTATAATTGATGAGAACGGTAAGATAGAAAAAATTTTCGATAAGGTGAAGACTAAAGAACACTTTATACAAATAGTAGACTCTTATAAATAAAATAGATAAAAATAAAATAATGGCAGAGAAAAAGAATATAGTAGACGTAGCAGCAGAGAAACTAAAGGTGCTTGAGGCAGCGATGAGCAAGATACAAAAAGATCATGGCAAAGGTGCTATAATGCGTATGGGAGACCAAGCTATCGATACGGATATACAAGTGATACCAACAGGTTCAATAACCCTTGATGATGCTTTGGGAATAGGAGGTTATCCTAAAGGTCGTGTGACTGAAATTTATGGACCTGAGTCGTCAGGTAAGACAACTCTTGCCATCCATGCCATTGCTGAGTCGCAAAAGGCAGGTGGCACAGCTGCATTTATCGATGCGGAACACGCTTTTGACCGTTTCTATGCCGCAGCCTTAGGTGTAGATGTAGATAACCTTTTAATTTCACAACCCGACAATGGGGAGCAGGCTCTTGAAATTGTAGATCAACTTGTACGTTCGAGTGCTATTGACATTATCGTTATAGACTCTGTCGCTGCACTAACGCCTAAGGCGGAGATTGAGGGTGATATGGGAGAAGCTAAGATGGCTCTTCAGGCAAGGCTTATGTCGCAGGCACTTCGTAAATTGACAGGTAGCATAAGTAAAACAAATACAGTATGTATATTCATCAACCAATTGCGTGATAAGATAGGTATCTCTTATGGCAGCCCCGAAACAACAACAGGGGGTAATGCTCTTAAGTTTTACGCTTCTTTGCGTCTCGACATCCGTAAAATAGGAAACCTAAAAGACGGTGAAGATCAATATGGTGTTCGTGCTAAAGTGAAAGTGGTGAAAAATAAAATGGCCCCACCTTTCAAAAAAGCAGAGTTCGATGTCATATTTGGCAAGGGTATATCTATGCTTGGTGAGATCGTAGACATAGGAACTGATAAAGACATAATTAAGAAGAGCGGTTCTTGGTATTCTTATGGGGAGCGTAAATTGGGGCAGGGACGTGATGCTGTGATGACAATTCTTACCAATGAGCCGGAGTTAAGAGCTGAAATAGAGACTAAAGTAAGAGACACTTTTAAAAAAGTAGTTGAGGCTTAACAAATAAAAGACGTTCAGCGTTCGGTAACGGTCGTGGTCTGTAATAAAAAATAGTCATTAAAGTAAGATCTTTAATGACTATTTTTATGTTTTTATTTTTGTGTTGCCTTTTTTGATGCTGCTAAATGTCTATTATCGTGCTGTGATATGAAAACAACCTTGTTTAACCTCATATCTTACATAGCACCTATCTTCCTTGCGTAAGTCACGCAACACCTCTGCAAGGACGCTCTTTAGCCTTACAGGGTCTACCTCTACATCTCCTTTTTGCTTGTAACGTGTATAGGCAACGTCAAATGTTGTTCCGTAGACGTGTGCCGAGTTGCGACTTGCGTTTTTGTTTTTACGTCGTAGGCTTTTTACATTATCCTCCGAGCGGAACACGCTTGTGACAATGATGTTATATTTTGCCATATCTTTAGATGAAAGAGAGTCTATAAAGTTATTGGCTATATCATCAAGCAGATCGACGGCTTTCCCTACTAAATATGGCTGTGAATGGTCGAGGTCGTCAACTACATATTTGCGACAAGTAGATATCTCTTCCAAATCGCTACAATCGCTAAGGTCTTCAGGCATATTATCTGGATCTATACCTATCTCACGAGCTGCTGCAAGATGTTTTTCGTTTAGGTCGCTAAATGTGCGAGAGAAGCCACCTGTAAAATAAGAGAAATTTCCGTTTCCCTTAGCCCCTCCTTCTCCGCTGCCTTGTCTGCTACATTTACAACCACAAACAAGTAACGAAGCAGACAGACATAGCATAGCAATAGTAGTCTTTTTCATTTGTAAAGTCTTGATTTTTATATTTATAGATTAGCTAATTATCTATTTGATATAGATATTTTTTACAAAAGTACAAAAAAGAGGTTAGTAAATACTCTTACCAACCTCTTTTTTAACTATAATGTTATTATTTTATCCTATTCTAATGCGGCGTGTGCTGCTGCAAGGCGTGCGATAGGCACACGGAATGGAGAACAAGAGACGTAGTTTAGACCTGCTTGATGGCAGAATTTCACTGATTCTGGGTCTCCACCATGCTCACCACAGATCCCACATTTTAGATTTTCCCTCTCTTCACGTCCAAGATGAACCGCAGTTTTGATAAGACGACCAACGCCTTTCTTGTCTATTGTTTGGAATGGGTCGTTCTTAAGAATACCACGTTTTAGATATTCAGGAAGGAACTTATTTATGTCGTCACGAGAGAACCCAAGAGTCATCTGTGTAAGGTCGTTAGTACCAAAAGAGAAGAACTCAGCAATCTCCGCCATTTCGTCTGCTGTTATTGCAGCTCTTGGCACTTCGATCATTGTTCCGACCATATAAGCAATCTTATCTTTACGTTCAGCAAATACTTCTTGAGCAGTAGTGTCTATGATGTTCTTTTGGTAACGTAGCTCTTTGTGATTACCAACAAGAGGAACCATAATCTCAATTTGAACAGGTATGCCCTTAGCTTGTACGTTAAGACCTGCCTCTATTATAGCACGTGTTTGCATCTCTGTGATCTCAGGATATGTGTTACCCAGACGACAACCACGGTGACCAAGCATAGGGTTAACTTCGCAAAGGCTATCAATCTTTTCCTTTATCTCTTCGAAAGAAATGCCAAGTTCTATTGCAAGATCTTGTTGTTCTTTAGTGAAGTGAGGCACAAATTCGTGAAGTGGTGGGTCGAGAAGACGCACAGTCACAGGAAGACCTTTCATAGTTTCAAATAGACCTTCAAAGTCTTCACGTTGGATAGGAAGAAGCTTGGCAAGAGCCTTACGACGACCATCTTCATCTGAAGCTAAGATCATCTCACGGACAGCTTTGATACGATCGCCTTCAAAGAACATATGTTCTGTACGGCAAAGACCGATACCTTGAGCTCCAAAGCGGAATGCCACTTCTGCATCACGTGGAGAGTCAGCGTTTGCTCTAACCATAAGACGAGAATATTTCCCTGCAATTTCCATAAGGTTGTTGAAGTCTTGAGATAGCTCAGCAGCTTGAGTCGCTACTTTACCTAAGTAAAGTTCGCCACTTGTTCCATCAAGAGAGATCCAGTGACCTTCTTTTATTATTGTTTTACCAACGGTTGCTGTACGAGCGTTATAGTCTATAACTACATTACCGGCACCTGAGATACAACATTTACCCATACCACGAGCCACAACAGCAGCGTGTGAAGTCATCCCTCCACGTGCAGTAAGGATCCCTTTTGCTAAGACCATACCTTTAAGGTCTTCAGGAGATGTCTCGATACGTACTAAGATGGTGTCTTTTCCTTTTGCAGCCCACTCTTCAGCGTCATCGGCAAAGAATACAACTTGTCCAGATGCAGCACCCGGAGAAGCAGGAAGTCCTTTAGTTACTACTTTAGCTCTCTTTAAAGCGTTTATGTCAAATACAGGGTGTAGAAGTTCGTCTAACTTAGATGGCTCAACACGTTTGATAGCTGTCTTCTCATCGATAAATTTTTGATCGAGCATATCCATTGCAATTTTAACCATTGCAGCACCTGTACGTTTACCACTACGTGTTTGAAGCATCCAAAGTTTACCTTCTTGAATAGTAAACTCTATATCTTGCATATCCTTGAAGTATGTCTCAAGTTTTGTTTGAATAGCATCAAGTTCTTTATATTGTTCCGGCATAACCTCTTCCAAAGAAGGGTATTTGCTTTTACGTTCTTCTTCAGAGATGCCTTGTAGCTCTGCCCAACGACGAGAACCTTCAATTGTTATCTCTTGTGGTGTGCGGATCCCTGCTACAACGTCTTCCCCTTGAGCATTTACAAGATATTCTCCGTTAAAGATGTCTTCTCCTGTTGAAGCATCACGAGTAAAAGCAACGCCTGTTGCCGATGAGTCACCCATGTTTCCGAACACCATCGCTTGTACACTTACAGCAGTTCCCCAATCGTCAGGATATTTGTTCATCTGACGATATAAAATTGCACGTTCGTTCATCCAACTATCAAATACGGCACATATAGCACCCCAAAGTTGTTGTTTCGGATCGTCTGGGAAATCAACGCCTGTGTTTTTCTTAACAGCAATCTTAAATCGTCTTACAAGCTCTTTTAGATCTTCTGTTGTTAATTCAGTATCGTTTTTAACGCCACGTTTTTCTTTTATCTCGTCTATTATCTCCTCAAAAGGATCAATATCTGTTTTTGTTTTAGGTTTCATGTTCATCACAACATCGCCATACATCTGTACAAAACGACGATATGAGTCCCAAGCGAAACGTTCGTTTCCCGATCTTTTTGCGATACCTTGAACAGCATCATCATTAAGACCAAGGTTAAGAACGGTGTCCATCATTCCCGGCATAGATACTCTTGCACCAGAACGTACTGATACAAGAAGAGGGTTTGTGGAACTACCGAATTCCATACCCATTATTTTTTCTATTTCTCTAATTGACTGGTCTATATCTTCTTCACAAAGTTTCATTATAGACTCTCTGCCAATAGCGTTATAATCTGTGCAAACTTCTGTTGTAATTGTAAATCCTGGAGGAACCGGCATATCGATTAGGTTCATCTCCGCAAGGTTAGCTCCTTTCCCACCAAGTAGCTCTTTCATCTTTCCATTACCTTCGGCTTTCCTATTACCGAAAGAGTAGATGCGTTTTACTTTTGACATATTCTTCTTTTTTTAAATTTTTGTTTTTATCCAATGCAAAAGTAGTCATAATTAACAATATAAAAAAGTTTTTCTATTGTTAATTAACTAACAGTTAGGGAAGTAACGGTTTTTGATTAAATGTGACTTTACGTGTTTTTTGTAAATAAGTAACAAAAGAACGGATATACCGTTCTTTTGCTTTTACTATTCAGTTATTTCTACTTGTTCAGTTTCTGGGTTTATTCCATCTGGAGGCGTAAGTTCGACCTCATTTACAACAATAAAGTAATATGCAAGTACGCTTAAAAACAAAATTATAGATATTATAAAAAATACCATTACTTTGTCTACACCTTTTTTTCTTCCTTCAAAAGATTGTGCAACGCTTGGTTGATATGCGGTTTCGCTTTTTTGATTAAGCTCTTCAGGCTCATGTTGCTCTTCTTGCTTGTTTTTATAAAGCTCATTTAGCTTATCCGACAATTCAACAGAAGATTCTTGTTGACCCTTGCGTGCTGCGAAAATTTCGTTTAACTTATCGTGGCGTGCAATATCTTTAGTCTCATCTGTTTGGCATTCACAAGTTGTTTTTTCTGCTTCTATATGAATATCTTCTGAAACATTATTCTCTTCATCTTGGTGTTTACGATATTTGTCGGCAAATGTTACAGGGGCTGTAACATCTACTTTTAGATGATGTGGTTCGGCAAGAACAGTATCTAATCTTTTTTCTGTTGCTTTTTCAGAGATAGCCTCATCAAAACGTCTCGTATGAGAAATTGGAGTTTCATCTGTTGAGTTGTGTGGCTCTGCCTTTGTGGGTTTGTTATCGTTATGGTCAACCATATAAACGCCCCATTTGCCGTCTGTGCGAAGAGTACCTATGCCTTCTATTGTATATTCGCCGTTGTTGTTGAGCTTGGAGTCCATCAATGCGCAAAAGCCGTCTATGATGGTGTTTGCCGCATTATCATCTATCTCTAAAGCGACCTTCGTATATTCTCTAATCTCAGAATAGTCAACAGTAGGGTTGTATACAAATGCCGTTGTACTGTTATTATCATTAACTTTAATGATAATGCCCTTTTTGGGAATTATCACAGATCCCTTCTCCTTAAAGTAGGAAATTAAGATATCGTTTATCATTTTTCAATTAATTTTTATGTTAATATACAATAGTAAATATTAATCAAACATACTGTTAATATTTTCCCATTATCACCTCCAAAGATAGTGATTTTTTGCCCAATATAATTTTTTATAAAAAAAAACGTTCAAAATAAACATTTATATATACTTTTGTCTCACACAAAAATAATTATAATAATAGATGAAGAACAAATATAGAGATTTGATAGAGCAGACTTTCGAGTTTCCACAAGCTGAATTCTCTGTACAAGATGATGAATTATTGTTCCATGATGTTCCTTTGATGGACATCATAAAACAATATGGTACTCCACTAAGAATATCATATTTACCAAAGATAAGTTCTCAAATTCAACGTGCGAAGCGTCTTTTTAATGTTGCTATCGCTAAGGTTGACTATAAGGGCTCTTATAATTATTGTTACTGTACAAAAAGCTCACATTTCTCTTTCATAATTGAGGAGGCTCTCAAAAACGATATTGGACTTGAGACTTCATCAAGCTATGACATCTACCTTATGCAAGCCCTTTACAATAAGGGACTCATAGATAAGAATACACATATAATATGTAATGGTTTTAAGAGAGACCAATATATACGTAACATTGCTGAGCTTATAAATGACGATTTTGTGAATGTGTTGCCTGTGCTTGATAACAAAGAGGAACTTGTCGATCTTGAGCAATATCTTGATGAGGGCAGAAAGACACAACTTGGAATACGTATTGCCTCAGAGGAAGAGCCAAAGTTTGAGTTTTATACTTCTCGTCTTGGGATCAACTATAAAGACATAATTAGTTTCTATCATGATAAGATAGAGGGAAATAAGAAATTTGAACTTAAGATGCTCCATTTCTTTATTAACACCGGCATAAAAGATACTGCCTATTATTGGAGTGAGCTTAACAAATGTATAAACCTTTATTGCAACCTTAAAAAGGTGTGCCCAGAGTTAGATTCTTTAAATATTGGAGGTGGCTTTCCGATCAAAAACTCACTTGCTTTTGAATACGACTACGAGTATATGACAGAAGAGATAATAGCTCAGATAAAGAATATATGTACTCAATATGATGTTAAAGAGCCCAATATATTTACAGAGTTTGGCTCATATACCGTTGGAGAGAGTGGGGCTATACTTTACTCTATCTTAAATCAGAAAAAGCAAAATGACAGAGAGTTGTGGTATATGATAGATAGTTCTTTCATGACTACGCTTCCCGATACGTGGGGCATAAAACAAAGATATATACTTCTTTCGGTAAACAACTGGAATAAAGAATATAAACGTGTATTTATAGGAGGTCTTACTTGTGATAGTGAAGACTATTATAACGCTGAGGCTCATGCAAATGCGATATATCTTCCTGAGATAAATAGTGACGATGAGGAAGAAGACACCTTATACATCGGTTTCTTCCATACAGGGGCTTACCAAGAGTCGATAGCTGGTTACGGAGGTATTCAACACTGTCTTACTCCTGCGCCTAAACATATAATAATAGATATAGATACTGAGACTGGAGATTATACGACACGTCTATTTGCTAAGGAGCAGAGTTACCAATCTATGTTAAAGACATTGGGATATTAGATAGCTTCCTATAAATTAAAAACGTCTTAATAAAACTATGGTTTTATTAAGACGTTTTTTTATAAATATATGACGCTTAGAATTACATATAGCTTGAGTTGTCGAAACAGTGAGTGCAGATATGATCTTTAGGAAGACCTATCGCCTCAACAAGATCATCAAGACGTTGGAAGCGTAAGCTGTTAAGGTTCATGTTTTTACGCATAGCCTCTACCATTTTAGCATATCTCTCACTATCAGGATCTGCATATTCGGCAATCACCTCGT
>JAVVUK010000040.1:0-13707 GCA_036653215.1 Rikenellaceae bacterium | reverse complement strand
TATGGTGCATCTACAATATCTGTAAACGACGACTTCGGCGATGTGTTCGGCATCTATTATGCCATTGTTGCCGACGATGGCTTCTCTTATGACGAGATGAGAAACGTCGCACAAGACATAAAGAAAAAAATTGTCGTTGTGCCTGGTGTACAGAAAGTCACTCTGTTTGGTGAACAAACAGAAGTAGTCAATGTATTTGTTTCTACTGCTACATTAGCAAACATAGGTATCGATCCAAACACAATTGTCGATATCTTATCTACACAAAACAGACTTGTAAACACAGGTATAAAACAAGCAGGAAGCCTCAGCGTTGAAGTGGTTGCAGCAGGGACATATGCTGACCTTCAAGATATAAGAAACCAAATTATCACAGCACACGATGGAACTCAAATAAGACTTGGAGATTTTGCCCGTGTAGAACGTGGTTATCTTGATCCTCCAACAACCCTTATGCGTGTAAATGGCAAACGTGCTATTGGAGTTGGCATATCGAACCTTGATGGAACAGACGTTGTAAAAACAGGTAAGGCTGTCCAACAACGTATACAAGAGATAACAAACCTTATTCCAGTAGGTATAGAGCTTGAACCTATATATCTTGAAAATGAAATTGCCGAACAGGCAAACAACGGATTTATAATAAACCTTATTGAAAGTATCGCCATCGTAATATTTATTATTATGGTTGTGATGGGGCTTCGAGCGGGTTTCTTAATTGGATCGTCTCTTCTCTTTTCCGTTGGTGGCACAATGCTGCTCATGTTATATTTAGGTGTCGGGCTGAACCGTACGTCACTTGCAGGTTTTATTATTGCTATGGGTATGTTAGTCGATAATGCCATTGTGGTAACTGACAATGCTCAAATAGCGATGAAACGAGGCAAGCCTCGTAAAAAAGCGTTGATCGACGGAGCAAACGGACCAAGATGGGGTTTATTAGGAGCTACACTTATTGCAATAGTATCGTTCCTCCCTCTATATTTAGCACCAAGCTCTGTTGCCGAAATTGTAAAACCTTTATTTATCGTCCTTGCCTTATCTCTTGGCATTAGTTGGATCTTAGCGTTAGTACAAACTCCATTATTTGGTAATTTCATCCTTAAAGAGCCTAAACCAGGAGAAGAAATAAAAGACCCTTACGACACAAAATTCTATAATGGGTTTGCTAAATTCTTGGATAAACTTATTCGTTGGCGTTGGGTAACACTATCGTCAATGGTGGTCTTATTCTTTATCTCTCTTTGGATTATGGGCATAGCACCTAAGAGCTTCTTCCCTAATATCGAAAAGCCCTATTTCCGTGCCGACTGTCTTATGCCTGACGGATATAGCATCCAAGACACAGACAAAGAATTAGAGAAAATATATCAATGGTTAGACAAACAACCAGAGGTAAAAAAGGTGTCTATCGCTTTAGGAAATTCACCTATAAGATACTACCTCGCAAGTACTTCTGTCGGGCCGAGATCAAGTTTTGGTAATATATTAGTAGAGCTAAACAACGTTGACTCTACCGCTGAGGTGGAACGTCGATTTAACATCTATGTAAACGAGAATTACCCTAACATAGTCCTTAGAAGTTCTCTTTTCAAGCTATCTCCAGTGCCTGATGCCGCTATCGAATTTGGATTTACAGGATCGAACATAGACACTCTTGCATCACTCACAAAGCAAGCGATAGATCTTATGAAAGAGTGTGACTTAGTTTGTTCTCAACGTTCAGATTGGGGTAATAAGATACCAACTCTTCAACCTATATATTCACAAGAGAAAGGTCAAAGACTCGGCATCTCTCGCCAAACAATAGCCAACTACACTAAACTATCAACAAATGGTATCGTCATGGGCGATTATCGTGAGGGTGATAAATTTATGCCTATCTTGCTTAAAGACGAAAAGATTGACGATTTCAACTTATCGAATATCGGATCTCTTCCTGTGTTTAACCCACAAGGACAGGTTGTCTCTCTAAGCCAAGTTGTGGACTCTATTGCTACTCCTTACAATTGGAATGTAGTACGTCGCTATCAACGTCAACTTACCATGAAGGCACAATGTGAACCGATAGTAGGAGCAAACGGAGAAGCAGCATATCAACAAGTTTATGCTAAGGTATGGGATACCATGAAAGACAGGCTTCCTGAGGGATATTCAATAAAAATATTTGGGGAAAAGGAAAGTCAAATAGAATCTAATGAAGCTCTTGCAGTATATATGCCATTGACATTCTTCATAATCTTTGCTACCCTGCTCCTATTGTTCAAAGCTTTCCGTAAGCCAACAATAATACTTCTTATGATACCACTTATATTTATAGGTGTAGTATTTGGACTTGCGGTATCTGGTAAGATGCTCGACTTCTTTGCCACACTCGGACTTTTAGGCTTGGTTGGTATGAATATCAAAAATGCGATCGTTCTTGTAGACCAGATAGGACTTGAGACCGCAAGTGGTAAACATCCTAAAGAGGCTGTCATAAGAGCTACAAAATCACGTATCGTGCCAGTTGTCATGGCTTCGGGGACAACCATATTAGGTATGCTTCCTCTACTTCCAGATGCTCTTTTCGGCGGCATGGCGGCAACAATAATGGGAGGTTTATTTGTGGCTACCCTACTTACCATATTTATACTACCGGTTACCTATTGTGCAATAATGAGAATTAAAGACTAAGAGTCTGTTTACAAATATTTAGAGCGACTTTCGAGGCTACTCCAAGATAGTTCGAAAGTCACCTAAATAATATGCAAGCACAACTCTTTGATAATAAATAAAAATTACAAGATTTTTAAATAGACTCTAAGACGTATGAAATTATATATAAAGATATTTGTAACCATAGCGTTGTTTGCAAACACGGCAAATGCGCAAACAGCACTAACCTTACAAGGATATAGGGATATGGTTATCAAATATAATCAACAACTTAAAATCAGTAATGAGAATATATCTATTGCCGAAGACCAGTTAAAAATGGCACGCACAGGATATTATCCTTCTCTTGTTGGATCTGCGCAAGCAAACTACCTTATCGACGATCAGGTAAAGAGGTTTATAGGACAAGAACTTAAAGACTACGGATATGACGCTAAAGTCACCATTCAGCAAAACGTATATACAGGAGGTGCTGTCAGAGCAAATGTGAAAGCTGCTAAAGTCGGATATTCTATTATGCAAGAGAGTGACAAGGCCGTATTTCAAAATGTAACTTACGCTGCCGATCAGACATATTGGGCTTTTGCTGCTGCCGCTGAGCAAAAAGACATAGCCAAACAATTTGTGTCTATTGTTAGCGAACTTTACGATGTGCTTAAAGAGAGATATAATCAAGGATATGTATCACGTCTTGACCTTCTTATGGTAGAAACTCGTCTCAACGAAGCCAACATCCAATATATTACAGCTAACAAATATTACCAAAATGCGATACGTTCGCTAAATACGATGTTAGGAAACAACACGCCTATCGAATTTAGCGTTGTCGACTCACTACACAACGTATGTCCTGTGGGCGAGATTTTAGCAAAGAGTAACCCTATTGAGTCTAACCCCGAATACCGTGCAGCAAGTCTTAATGTAGACTACTCTAAGAAGAATGTAAATATAACAAAAAGTAAATATAACCCTCAATTTGTTGTCGGAGTACAAGGTGTATATGGAACGCCTCAGATGTTTAACTTTACAGGAAATGGTTCTATATATGGAGTTGCATTTGCGCAACTTAACATTCCTATTTTCATGTGGGGACAAAGAAGACGTGATGTATCTATTTCCAAATCGGGTATCACGACAAGTGAGTTTGAGCTTACAGACACCAGAGATCGTATAGAAGGCGATCTTAATAGTGCTAAGATTAACTTGGTTGAGAGTAACAACGAGATAGATGCTGCGACAAATAACCTTTCTGTTGCCTCTCAGACCCTTGATCTAAACACCTTTAGCTATCACGAAGGTCAACGTACCATTCTCGATGTCTTACAATCGCAACTCTCTTGGATCACAGCATACACTAAATTTGTAAATTCACACTACAACTACAAATTGGCGATCACAGAATATAACAAAGCAATGGGTATCTATGCAGAGACGTATCCAGAGAAATAAAAGGACTTCTTAATTAAACTAAAATAATTATTACTGTCCTATCAAATAATTGTATATCAAAAAAATAAGCTCACATTTCTGTGAGCTTATTTTTTGATATATATAATTTACTATCTACTCGTAACTTGCGAGGATCTCTGGAATTTGTGAGGCTTCAACACGACCATAAACCTTGTCTCCAATAAGCATAACAGGAGCTAAGCCACAAGCACCAACACAACGTAAACAATCTAATGAGAACTTACCATCGGCACTAACACCTCCGACAGCGAGCCCAAGTTCAGATTGAAGTTTATCGAGGATTTTCTCAGATCCACGAACATAACAAGCAGTGCCAAGACAAACAGAGATAGGGTATTTCCCTTTTGGAGTCATGGTAAAATATGAGTAAAATGTAACAACTCCATATACTTTAGAAACAGGCATATTTAAGTTTTTAGCTATCTCACGTTGAACCTCTTCCGGCAGGTAACCAAACTCTCCTTGTACCCTATGTAGCACATTTATAAGCTCACCTTTTTCGTTATTGAAATCTGCACAAATCTTGGCTATTGCCTCTCTTTGGCACGACTGCATTTCAAATTTTTTCATAAATTCTAATTTTTACTTTTCCTTTTCAAAATAGTGTGTGTGTAACAGATGGTGTGCCTTTTCACTTAAAGGCTTACCAAGAAACTCCTTATATAGGGTAGCTATATATGGATTTTCATGTGACTTACGTATAGATTTAGCAGCATCTTCACGATAGATTGCATCCATACGTGCTTCAATAACACCAGCATCACCATGATGTAATGGCTGACCACCACCACCGATACAACCACCTGGACAAGCCATAATTTCTATTGCGTGTAGGTTGTAAACTCCATTACGTATGCCATCAAGGAGCTTTCTCGCATTACCAAGTTTGTGAGCAATACCGATATTGATCATCGTCCCATTGAAGTCTATACTTGCAGTACGAATACCATCAAGACCTCTTAACTCATGAAAATCGACTTTAGTCAACTTCTTACCTGTATATAACTCATAAGCAGTACGCACAGCGGCTTCAATAACACCACCAGTAGCACCAAAGATAACAGCAGCACCTGTACTTTCACCAAGTGGATGATCGAACTCTTCATCTGGAAGAGAATTGAAATCTATATTCGATTGTTTGATTAAAGTGGCTAATTCTCTGGTCGAGATAGAATAATCGACATCTGGATTACCATTTACCTTAAACTCATCTCTCTGACACTCATATTTCTTAGCTATACAAGGCATGACAGAAACGACAATCATATCTTCTCTATTAACACCTATCTTATCTGCAAAATATGATTTCGCAATTGCTCCAAACATCTGCTGTGGAGATTTTGCAGTAGAAGGGACATCTAACATATCTGGATAGTTATACTCAAAGAAGTTAACCCATGCAGGACAACAAGAAGTAAGTATAGGAAGCTTAACGGTCTTATCTCCACCTAAGAATTTAGTAAGACGGCCGAGAAGCTCACTACCCTCTTCCATAATAGTAAGGTCGGCAGCAAAATCGGTATCAAAGACCTTATCAAAACCAAGACGACGAAGAGCAGCGACCATTTTACCTGTAACAAGGGTTCCCGGCTCAAGACCGAAAGCCTCACCTAAAGCAGCACGCACAGCAGGAGCTGTTTGTACCACAACTGTCTTTTTAGGATTTGCCAAAGCACGTAGTATCTTTGGTGTGTGATCTATCTCTGTAAGAGCACCAGTAGGACAAACAGCAACACATTGTCCACAGAATGTACATGGAGAGTCTATAAGGTCTTGCTCGAAAGCAGTAGCCACAACAGATGTGAAACCACGATTTATAGTAGAGATAGCACCGACAGTTTGAACTTCATTACATACAGTCTCACAACGACGACATCTAATACATTTATCCATGTCTCGCTTGATAGATGGAGAGGCATCTTTTCTGAATACAGACGTTTGAGCCTCAGCAATAGAATGTATCTCTCTAATACCAAACTTAATAGCCAAATCTTGAAGCTCACACCTACCCGACTTTGGACATACAAGACAATCTTTAGGGTGATCCGACAAGATAAGTTCAAGCACTGTTTTACGTGCGTTCATAACTCTCATGTTGTTTGTATGGACAACCATACCTTCCATACAAACAGTAGAACATGAAGGAGCGAGATTACGACGACCCTCAACCTCAACAACACAGATCCTACAACCTCCTGGACGATTTTCTATATTGAGATGTTCAAGGTTCATGTAACATAATGCAGGAATATTAACACCTATCAGTTTGGCAGCTTGATAGATAGTTGTTCCTTTTTTTACTTCGACATTTTTATTGTCTATTGTTAATTTTATATTTTCCATTTTTTTGACGTGGTTATTGAACGTTAATAGCCAAGAACTTACACTTGTCGAAGCAAGCTCCACAACGAATACATTTATCTGTATCTATAAAGTGAGGTTGTCTCTTCTCACCGACAATAGCTTCAGCAGGACATGACCTTGCACAAGCTGTACAACCAGTACATTTTTCAGGATCGATGCTATATATCTTAAGAGCCTTACACCTACCGGCAGGACATCTGTGTTCACGAACGTGAGCTACATATTCACTATGGAAATGTTCCAATGTTGAAAGGACAGGGTTTGGAGATGTTTGTCCTAAGCCACAAAGAGCGGTATCTTTAATTACGTGAGATAGGTTGTCAAGATATTCAAGATCTTCTTCTGTACCCTTACCGTTACATATCTTCTCAAGGGTTTCATGTAGACGTTTGTTTCCTATACGACAAGGAGAACATTTACCACAAGACTCCTCAACAGTAAATTGAAGATAGAACTTAGCAACAGAGACCATACAGTCGTCCTCATCCATGACAATCATACCGCCAGACCCCATCATAGAACCAGCAGCAAGCAGGTTATCATAATCGATAGGGGTATCCAAGTGTTTCTCTGTTAGACAACCTCCAGAAGGACCACCTGTCTGAACAGCTTTAAATTTCTTACCGTCTTTAATACCACCACCAATCTCAAAGATCACTTCTCGAAGGGTGATACCCATTGGCACTTCTATAAGACCAACGTTATTTATTTTACCCGCAAGGGCAAAAACTTTTGTCCCTTTAGACTTCTCACTACCTATGCTTGAGAACCACTCTGCACCCTTAAGGAAAATTACTGGCACATTGGCAAAGGTCTCTACGTTATTCACGTTTGTAGGTTTACCAAGATATCCTTTTTCTGCTGGGAACGGAGGTTTAACAGTAGGCTCACCACGCAAACCTTCCATAGAATGGATAAGAGCCGTTTCCTCGCCACAGACAAAAGCACCAGCACCATAGCGTAATTCTATATCAAAGTCAAAGTCATGACCCATTATGTTTTTACCAAGCAAGCCATATTCACGTGATTGGTTGATTGCTGTTTGCAAACGTCTAATAGCAAGCGGATATTCGGCACGTATATATACAAGACCTTTTGTGGCACCTATACAATATCCACAAATAGCCATCGCCTCGATAATAGAGTGTGGGTCACCCTCCAAGATAGAACGGTCCATAAACGCTCCTGGATCGCCCTCATCGGCATTACAAACCACATATTTTTGATCTGCCTTGCTCTTTGAAGCTATCTCCCATTTCAAACCGGTTGGGAAACCACCACCCCCACGACCTCTAAGCCCAGACTTTTTAATCACTTCTATTGCCTGATTTGGGTTCATAGTGGCCAATATGTTGCCTATAGCTGCATATCCATCACGAGCTATATACTCATCTATATTTTCAGGATTTATAAATCCACAGTTACGTAACGCTATACGTATCTGCTTTTTATAGAAATCCATGTGTTTAGAGTCGCTGATATGTTTTAACGTTTTAGGATCTTCATATAGAAGACGTGTAACCCTACGACCCTTTAAGATATGCTCTTTTACTATTTCCTCAGCATCTGAAGGCTTAACCTTAGTGTAAAAAGAGTTATCTGGAATAATTTTTACAATAGGACCCTTTTCACAAAAGCCAAAACAGCCGGTAGTTACCACCTGTGCTTCTTTGTCAAGTCCGTTTTTCTTAAGTTCTTCTCGTAATGCCTCAACAAGGAGACCACTTTCAGAAGCTCTACAACCGGTACCTCCGCAAACTAATAGTTGCATTTTATACTGTCCCATACCCTACTTATTCTCATTAATGTTTTGATAATTCATAGGGATAATGCCATCAATAAGCTCACCCTTAAGGATATATTTATCAATAATATCCATCGCTACTTTTGTGTCTACATTACCGAACACGATAGGTTCCTCGCCCGGTTTTTTAACTTCAATAGTAGGTTCTGCATAGCAATATCCCATGCAACCGCCTTGTGTAACAACAATTGGCAATTTGTCTTTGTCAATTTTGTCAATCATGGCGTTCATTACCGTACGTGCTCCAGCAGCGATACCACAAGTAGCCATACCGACACGAATTTGTACCAACGATTCGGAATTATTACTCTTTTCTCGAATATTCATGCCTGCCTCTAACTCTTGTTTTCTCTTGCGTAAATCGTCAAGTGATTTGATTTTGTCCATCTTATTTGTTTAGTTAGATTAATGTTTTATATGTTATTTTTATTTTAGTTCCTTAATATTTTCTTCTATCATTTCTGTTAACATCTTGATCACACCTGCATCACTAAGTGGCATATCGCCTAAAACATCTTTCACCTCAAAAGAATCGAAAATATACTCATTGCCATTATATATATATTTCAACTCAAAACGTATATTTGGATTACACGACACCATGAGTATAAAAGCGTTAGCCACATTTCCAAGTGGCGGTCTGTCTATGTTTGAATATCCAAAAATAGCCTTCACCGTTGTGCCAACCCCTACTTCCGACTCCACATCTAAAGAACCTCCACTTTGAATTGCCGATTGTTTAAAAAGAGGTATCCCAAGCCCTACTTTACGTGTTGTGCGTGAAGTAAAAAAAGGATCCGCCAACTTATCGACCTGTTCTTTAGTCATTCCTTTGCCATTGTCTTTAATTATTATAGTAAGTAAATCTGCACCTATATCTTCGCATATCACCAACGATATATAACTCGCATTTGCAGAAATAGAATTCTGCATTATATCTAAAATATGTAATGCTAAATCATTCATAACAAATCTCTGTATATCGTCCGTTTTCCCTATGTAACGCCATTTTTATCTCATCAAAAGTAAGCTCTTCCATATAAAAAAAAGTACATCCGACGGCAAAATCTTCTCTATAATGGGCATCTGAAGAACGTATAAAATTATAAGAAGAGAGGTATTTATTTTTCGATATAAACTCGTCTTCCCTCACTCTTTTTGAAAGTTCCAAAGCATCGACCTTTAAGTCTGGTGGTAAAAAGCCAAGTTGGCTAATTACAGAATTTTGCATTTTGTCGATATGTGCAGGGATAAACACCCCACCCAAAGAATGGACAAATGTTGCTATCTGAGAAATATTTTGTGAGATCGCCGATATTAAAAGATATTCTTCTTCACCCACTATCTCCTCTTTTTCATTTACCAAAAGTTGGTATCCAAAGACATCAACATCATTTTTTATTTTTGGTAAATTGAGCGATAGGTAATTTTGCAAAACACGTAACTTCTCTTCTCCATCTACAAACACAACACAATGCACCTCCTCTTTACTCGTAACTTCAGCACCACAAAGAACAAATGGACTACCTTTTCTTCTTGCAATATCGCATATTTCCTTACACTGCAATGTAGAGTTGTGATCTGTAACCCCAACTATATCGAGACCTCTCTCGACAGCAGCATTAACAATAAAAGCAGGGGTCATCTCAATATCTCCACATGGAGACAAGATCGTATGATTATGTAAATCTGCCTTATACACATTCATAACCGCCCAAATTAATGTTTATCTTCCCAAAAGGTTAAACAACTCACCAGACATTTCAAATGCCTCTTGCGAAGTTCCTAAAATTGGAAGTCCCTCACTATTTGAAACTTCTATTGCATCTTGTTCTGGTTCGAAATTTTTAACCAATATTATAGCCGATATGTCTTTTAATGTGGCAACCGCCATTATATTTTTATGCGTTTGTAGAGTTAGCCAAACACTACCCTCTTTGGCATACCCCATAACATCAGACAATAGATCCGATGTATATCCGCCATTAACCTCTTTGTCAAGACCTATCTCACCCGAAAACACCTTAAGGTTAAATTCCTCTACTATGTCTCTTACTTTCATATCTTTATTTTATTATTTTACGGTTTAGCTCTTTAATAGTTGCAATAGGTTCTATCTTTGGTGCCATAAAACGATCTTTTCCCCAAACGTGCTCCATTATTTCTATCGACTTTGTGAAATTTAAAGAACCTTCTTTCTCATGTAAAGTTTGCATAAAAATACAATTATTTATCGTTGCATCACCACGAACAATATCTCCCGCTAAAGCTTCACAACTGGGAGCCCCACAAGCACCACAGTCTATTCCGGGAAGCCTATCTCTTAGCGAAGCAGCCTCTTCCATTTTACGAAGAGCCACTACTATATCTTTATCATATTTTATCATCGAGCGAGGTTCCACCTTATCTATGTGCGTATAGGAAGAGCAATATTTTTTATATTCTCCCAAAAGCACATTTTTAAATGGTGAGTTAGAGGCTATTTTTTTCATACTCTCGGTTATAAGAAACCTATTTCCTTGAACCAAGATACCCCCAGCACACGACTCGTCACAAACTCGAAGTTCCAAAAAATCGACATCTGAAATTTCATCATTCTCTAACTTTTCCAAAAACTCGATTACATTAGACATCCCGTCTATAGCAAGAGTACGTCCTTTTATATTAGCAGCCTCACCGCCTGTTGTAGACCACAAAACACCTTTTCTCGAATGAGCCTCACTAAAATTCACATTTCCACTTCCCTTTTGCCTTTGTTTATATGCCATATATACCTTATTATATAGGTAGTCCATATTTATAACTCCATTAATAGGAGATACATATCCACCAACAGGTGATTTTACAGCAGCTATTTTAGCAATACAAGGAGTAAGATAGAAAATTCCTAAATCGTTACGTTCACTCTCAGAAACACCATATTTACGTATATATAGTTGCGCCGTTGCTTCAAGCGGAGGAATGAGCAACATCAGATGATCTACCAAAGAAGGGAAACGCACTTGAATAAGACGTGTGACGGCAGGACAGAAAGAAGAGATGACAGGCTTTGTAGCCTTTTCCACATATTCATTGATGTCGTCTATTAAGACATCGACGCTCTGCTCCACAGCACATATTTCAGAGAAACCAAGATCCCCGATAATTTCGCAGACCTCTTTTACAGAAAGTTTATCTTGAAATTGAGCAAAGAAAATTGTAGGAACAAGCAACACGCTATGTTTATAATCTAAGACACGATTAAAGTCATCGTCAACAACACGAATAGCACGAGATTCGCAAATACGAAAACACTCACCACAATCTATGCACCAATCAGAATACAAAGTAGCCTTTCCTCCAGAAACCCGAAGGGCTTCAGTAGGACAGACTTTCATGCAGTGGGAGCACCCCACACACACATCTCCTCGTATTTCTAACGCACGATGATTAGTATTCCGTTCCATAAATCTTAATTTATTGCTTCTTCAAAAAATTTAATCATGATACGTAACGTAGTACCTTTATTCACAACACTTTCAATATTAAAACTATCGGCATTTTCACTTATATTAGGAAGTCCCATCCCCGCACCAAAACCCATTTCTCGAACCTCAGCCGAAGCTGTTGAATATCCTTTTGTCATCGCCTTGTTAATATCTGGAATTCCGGGTCCTTCATCTTCTAACCTTAAATTTATTCCATCACTATTTATATCTGCATATATGACACCTCTATAAGCATGGGCAACAATATTCACTTCCGCCTCATAAAGAGCTACAACCACTCTTTTTATAACGGAAGGATCAACGCTAAGCTGTTTTAATATCTTTTTTATCTGTGAAGAAGCGTAACCTGCACGTGTAAAATCACCCCCCTCAACCTTATATTCCAACTGCATATCAATAAACAGGTTTTAAGCCAGCCCCATAGAGCAAACCACAAATTTTAAACATCGAATATGGCGATTCTATAATAACCATATTGTTATCTAAAGCCAACTCAACCATATCTTCTGTAACTTTCTTATTACGTGCAAATAGCACATATTGCACATCCGACACCTCCGCTGTTCTTATAGATTGGATATTTACTAATCCTGTTATAAGAATGAAGTTATCTATCTTTATGGTCAAAACATCACTCATCAAGTCAGAAGCAAAAGCAAACTCTATATTGTCATTTATTCGTGCCTCACCACAGACCACATTCCCATCAATAAGCGAGCATAACTCTTTGATTATCATGTTACTATAATTAGATGTTAATAATTATTACAAAAAAAATTGCAGTAGGATTAAATATCCTACTGCAAATATATGAAATTATTGTTATTACACAATAGATTTATAAATAATATTAATTTTACACTATTTTCACTTATAGTTTCAAGTCCTCAAAGCCTTTTCCATATACACTTGCCACACTTGCCGATGTTATAAAAGCATTCTTATCACTCATCTTAATAATACGATAAAGGTTACCTATTTCGTTCCTACGACAAACAACCATAATCACTTTTGAAGGCTCTTTAGAATACCAACCCATACCATCAAGCACGGTAACTCCACGTCCTAACTGATTTGTTATATTGTCAGCTAATTCGCCATAATTCTTTGAAATTATAAGAAGCTGTGTCGATTGTTTAGTCCCTGCAAGAACAAGATCTACTGCATAACCGAATATACCGACAGTAACATAACCATAAATGACAGCTGTAATATTCCCCAACACAAATATTGACGATCCTATTATTATAAGGTCACAAACTATAAACACACGACCAAGGCTGACATTTCTATATTTATTTACTATCATAGCTATAATATCTGTACCTCCAGTACTTCCACCTTGATTTAGACAGAGAGCAACACCACACCCAGAAGCCGCAGCTCCTAATATTGCAGATAAGAGTTTATCACTGGCAAGCCCCAATACGTCATTTGGGACATATTCCTGCATCAAGGACATAGTTAACGACACAAAACCTATTGCGTATAAGGTTTTAGCCCCAAATTTTGGACCTATGATAAAAAGAGCTATGGTCAACAAAATCCCGTTTATAACCAGGTATGAAGCACCCATAGGGATCCCTCCTTGAAGCCCACCTGTTGCATAATAGATAACGAGGGCTATACCGCTCGATCCGCCACCCACCACACCGGCAGGAGCAAGGACACACGCCCACGCAAAAGAGTAGACAATTAATCCAAATGATATTATTAGATAAGATTTGAGTTCTGAAAGAAACCCTGCTTTCAATAAAACGGCCATATATTTAAGTTAAATTATGCCGCAAAGATAGTAAAATAGAATGAAACAATCGAGACTTAGAGCCTAAAATTTAACGATAGTGATAACAATTAGTAAAACTATTTGTCGCCGTAGTCCCACTTGCCGTCGGCAAATGACGTGTCAGCAACAGCATAATA
>JAVVUK010000039.1:0-13886 GCA_036653215.1 Rikenellaceae bacterium | reverse complement strand
CAAAGGCTATGTTTTTATAGGTGTTCGGAGTTGGCTTTAGCATTTCACCCTCACCAACCATTAACCATCCTGTATTAAGAATTGGGTATTGCAGAGCTATTTTCTGTAATTTATCTGGTTGAATAGACACTCTAATGTTGTTCACATACCCATTTGACAAGCCAACTTCTTTTTCAAAAGCTCCTTGACCTATTTTTAGGTATTTTATGAATTCTATAAGTCGTTGTTTTACAGACATATATAAAATATTATTAATTTTTGCATAAATTTATTATGTAAAAATCTGGATAATACACAACATTGCTATGTCTTTGCCTTTGCAATTACGAAGAACAATACAAACATAACCATAATAAATTAAACCTCAAATAAAATGAAAATAGGAAATCAGAAAAAACACATATCTTTGACGTGCAAATTCTTTTCTTTGCGGTAAAGAAATGTAGATAGCTCACTTAATCGACGGATTGGTGAGCTATCACTTTTTAAGAAAATGCCTTAAAAGGTTCTGCATTCGGTTCTGCAAACAAAAAACCCTGCTGATAATCAGCAGGGTTTGTACCCGGAGCCGGGATCGAACCGGCACGAACTGCTTCATTGGTGTTTGAGACCAACGCGTCTACCAATTCCGCCATCCGGGCATAGACTCAAATAAAACTGTGCAAAGATAATAATAAAATCCATAATTCATAATGCACAGAACAGATTTATAAACTAAAAAGTCGTAAGTGCTTTATATATACCTGCTTCATCATAACCATAGATGGCCATTAACTCGCTGATTTTGCCGTGTTGGACAAAATTATCGGGGATGCCAAGCCTACAAACACGTGGAGAATAGCCGTTGTCACTGAAAAATTCGAGTATAGCAGAGCCAAAGCCTCCTTTTAGAACGCCATCTTCAACGGTGATGACCTTAGAAAACGTTGTGCCGATTTCGTGAAGCATAGCCTCATCAAGAGGCTTCACAAAACGCATATCTACGTGTTTCACAGATATGCCAACCTCCGAAGCACGAGCAGCTGCCCTTGCTGCAACATTACCAATATCTCCAAATGTGAGAAGTGCTATATCTGTGCCCTCACTAACAACACGACTACGTCCTGTTGGGATCTCTTGAAATTCTGTTTGCCAATTTTTACCCATAGCACCACAGCCACGAGGATAACGTATCAAATAAGCCCCTTTAGAGCCTAATTGAGAGCTATACATCATATTTCGAAGCTCTTGTTCGTTCATAGGGGAGGCTATGGTTATATGAGGCACACAACGGAAATAAGAGATGTCGAAAACTCCGTGATGTGTTGCTCCGTCTTCACCGACAACACCTGCCCTATCAAGACAAAGAGTGACATCTACGCCTTGTAGAATTATGTCGTGGATCACATTGTCATATGCCCTTTGCATAAATGAAGAATATATGTTGCAGAATGGGTGTAGTCCCTGTGTTGCCATACCTCCAGAGAAGGTGACAGCATGACCCTCAGCAATGCCAACGTCAAAGACACGGTCTGGGATCTCTCGTTGCATAAATATCATAGAACAGCCAGATGGCATAGCAGGAGTGACACCCACTATCTTGTCGTTCATCTTAGCAAGCTCTACTAAAGTTTTACCAAATACATCTTGATATTTGAGACTCTCTGTCGGCACGCTATTGCGTTTTCCTGTTTCATAGTCGAACTTCCCTGGTGCGTGCCATGTCGTCTGACTCTCTTCGGCAGGCTCATACCCTTTTCCTTTCTTGGTTAACACATGAAGCAACTTAGCCTTTGGAATTTGACGCATATCACGAAGTACATAAACCAAGTTTTTGACATCGTGACCATCCACAGTGCCAAAATAACGGAAGCTTAGTGCTTCAAACAAGTTACCACTTTTAAAGAAGAACGATTTTAACCCCGTAAATAGCTTATTCACAAAGGAACTCGCATGAGGGATCTTTTTAAGTTGTCTTTTTATATATTGTTTTGCTTTGTTATAATGTGGAGATATGGAAATTTGCAATAAATAGTCTTTTAAAGCTCCCACATTAGGGTCTATGCTCATGTCGTTGTCGTTAAGGATAACCAACAGATCTTCGGCTAACACTCCAGCATTATTCATCCCCTCAAAGGCAAGTCCTCCAGTTAACGATCCATCGCCTATAACAGCTACATTTTTCTTTTTTCCCTTAGCGAGGTGGTTTGCCACATCCATACCAAGAGCTGCCGACACAGAGACAGAGGCGTGCCCTCCGCTGAAAGCATCGTATTCACTCTCGCAACGACGAGGAAAGCCACTGATACCGTTTAATTTACGATTTGTGTTAAAGATGTCACGACGACCTGTGATTATCTTATGGGCATAAGCTTGGTGTCCCACATCCCAAATGAGATTGTCAAAAGGAGTATCGTAGACGTAATGTATAGCCACAGCAAGCTCAACAGCACCAAGGCTTGAACCGAGATGACCAGGGTTTGACGATAATTGTTCTATTATGAAATGACGTATCTCATCACAATATTGAGGTAACTCATCGATTGTGAGTTTCTTTAAATCGTCAGGGGAATTTATATTATCTAAATATTTATATAATATAATCTTTTTATCTCTATAAAAGATAAAAAAAGGTGTTAATGAAAAAAAATCATTTTTTTATTTGGTGGTTTCAAAAAAAGCATCTATATTTGCACTCGTTATCCGAAAGGGAGCATAGCTCAGCTGGTTCAGAGCATCTGCCTTACAAGCAGAGGGTCGGGGGTTCGAACCCCTCTGCTCCCACAACGAAACAAGAAAAGCCGCACTTTTAAAGTGTGGCTTTTTTAATGTTTGCTATTTTTTAGAAGTTTTTTTAATTACAGCCGATAGCTATTGTCGATTTTGGCAATTAGAAATTGCCATCTAATCACTCGGTTAAGTGTAAAAAATAAAAATCGTCCATTTCTTGTAAGACAAGGAACACAAACAACTTTTAACGAGAGACATTCGTTTCTCGAAGTGATTGTAAATAAGAGACGCTCAGCGTCCTAAGATTCTGGTTTGAAATATTTGGCACTTTTTGTGTGGTGTGGAAATAAAAAAAATATGAAAACAAAAGAAAAAAGTATCGAGCTATTAAACAAAGCAATAGCTGATGAATTATCCGCAGTACATCAATATATGTATTTCCACTTCCGACTAAACGACTTAGGCTATGACCTCCTATCATCTCTATTTAAACGCACAGCGATACAAGAGATGTTGCACGTGGAACATCTTGCGGAGCGTATTCTTTTTCTCAAAGGAGAGCCTGAAATTGTAGCTGCCACACCTGTGAAAAAGATACATGATGTGAAAGATATGTTATCTTTGGCCATAGGAATGGAGGCAGAAAGTGTACTCGAATATAACTTATGGGCAAATGAGTGCGCCACACAGGCAGATTCTATGTCTAAGAAGCTATTTGAGAGACTTGTGGAGGAGGAGGAACTTCACTTAGACCAATTTGAAATAGAGTCTGAAAACATGAAGAACTTTGGAGATAACTACCTCGCTCTACAATCGTTAGAGCGTAGTAAAAGCGTGAGTATCGGTAACATTAGTCAATAATGAGAAAAATATTATTAACTTTCGTGTTGTTATCTCTAACCATGTGGGGTAATACATCGACAGAAAGACAAATTAAAAACGAAAAGACGATGAAAACATTTGAGATGCCGCAATTAGAGTATGCCACAGATGCTCTTGCTCCTTCAATTAGCGAGGAGACTATTAACTTCCACTATGGCAAACACCTGCAAACATATATAAACAACCTCAACTCCCTAATAAAAGATACCGAATTTGAAAATGCAGAGTTAGAAGACATAGTAAAGAAATCTGCTGGTGCGATATTCAATAATGCAGCACAAGCGTGGAACCACATATTTTATTTTAACACTTTCGCAAATGCGCATACAGCACAGAAGGAGCCTTCAAAAAAATTATTGGCAGAGATAGATAACACATGGGGCTCATTAGAGAATTTTAAAAAAGAATTTGTAGCAGCAGGGGTTGGACTATTTGGCTCCGGATGGGTGTGGCTTGTAAAAGACGGACGAGGTAAGCTCTCAATAGTAAAAGGATTTAACGCTGAGAACCCTATAACTAAAGGATTTACACCCCTATTGACATTTGACGTTTGGGAACACGCCTATTATCTCGATTACCAAAATCGCCGTGCCGACCATCTTACTAAATTATGGGAGATTGTCGATTGGAAGAAGGTGAGTGATAGATATTAAGAAGTTGTTTAAACTTATTAAATATTATACCTATATTTGTAAATTATTCATTTACAAATATAGGTATATATGTTTAGGAGCTTATTTCTCAATACCCCACAACAGGTAGACCGCCGAAGGAGGCGGATGTTTGCCTTTTTCGTATGGGTTTTATTATATACGGTGCTTTTTATCCCATGGTTGGGTAATAACTGGAAACTCGTATTATCTGTGCCTGCTCTTGAGATATTTGCTATGGTAACCTCGTTTGTGGTAAACGACAAGGTCCTAACGTCGCTGCTTCAAAAAAAGCAACTCGCTTATTATGTGTTACTAATAATAATCCTCATAGGAGGTATTTCTTACATCACAGGGCACATAGAGATAAAGATAATCTCCTATTTTTGTATTGATGAGCCCTACAAGCCACACCAGCTAATAATCAAAAACTCGGTGCTTATGATATATTCGGTTTTCATATCTACGATAACAACCCTTGCACTCAGAGATTATGACGACAACGAGGCTCACACGAAGCTGCTTGCCGAGAAAAACGAAATGGAACTTAGGTTTCTGAAGATGCAGATAAATCCTCATTTCCTATTTAACGCTCTCAATAACATATATTCTATGTCTGTGACTGAAGATAAAAACTCTCCTGAGGCAATAATGAGACTTTCTTCCATGTTAAGATATATATTAGACAACAACAGCGGATTTGTGAATATAGAACAAGAGGTGGAACACCTTACCAACTTCATAGAATTTCAGAAACTATGTTCCGAAAATGAAGATAACATCTCATTTGAGAGCTCGGTGACAGATAAAAACATAAAAATCCCATCTATGCTGCTTCAGCCCCTTGTTGAGAATTGTTTTAAACATGGGAAAACAACAGGTGGAGAGGCTGTCTCTCTTTCTCTTGTGGCAAGTGAAGGGAAGATTTATTTTACTACATCTAACAAAATAAGCAGTAACATCCATGAGTCAAAGAGCGGAATAGGACTTCAAAATGTCATTAAACGCTTAGAGCTATACTACCCAAATAATTTCTCTTTGGTAAACACACAGGAAAATGCTATTTTTGTGATTAAACTAATGATAAACACAAAGACAGATGCCTAATGTAAAGACATACAAAGTGCTTATAGTAGACGATGAGCTTCAAGCACGTAAGCTGCTGGCTCTATATGTGGATAAGGTGCCAAATCTTAGTCTTGTAGCTGCTGTGCGTGATGCCATTGCGGCAAAGGCGATTATGCAAGAGGTGGATATAGATATTATCCTGCTTGACATCCATATGCCTGAAATATCGGGCTTAGAGTTTGCTCGTTCGATGCAACAGAGGCCAGAGGTGATATTCACGACGGCATATTCGGAATATGCGTTAGAAGGGTTTGAGCTTAACGTGGTAGATTATCTCTTAAAGCCAATTGCCTTTAATCGTTTTTTTCAAGCTATCTCTAAGGCGACAGACAAAATCCTCTCTGCCGCAGCTCTTAAAAACATAGAGCCTACAACCGAAGTTGAAAATAACAAAGACGATCATATCATCATCCACGCAGATCATCGCATATATAAAGTATATTATGCAGATCTACTTTATATTGAAGGACAACGTGAATATGTAACTTTCCACACCCCACAACGACGCATAACAGCATATTACTCTCTTAAAAAATTAGAGGAGGAGCTTCCCTCAAACCTTTTTGCACGCATACATAAATCGTATATCGTCGCCATCTCTCAAATTGAAATTGTAGAGTCGAATAGTGTGATCATAAATCAACATCCTATCCCTATTGGTAAGAATTATCGAGGGGCTCTTTTAGACAGATTTAAGGTATGAGAAAAGCTATAAGAATATCTGTTCTTCTAATATTAGTGTCATATTCTCTTTTTGCACAATATAACAAGAGATATATCTATTATATGGGTCAAAATGCCATAGTTAGCAAAAACTATTACCAAGCTATAAACCTATTAACCACACTCATAGATACCGATACTCTAAGTCAAGAGGCTTATTTTTTGCGTGCTATTGCAAAATATAACCTTAACGACATTATGGGTGCGGAGAACGATTTCACAAATGCCATTCGTGTAAATCCGGTATATGTGGATGCCTATCAATACAGGGCTATCACACGCTCGATAATGGGGAATTATAACGATGCCTTAGGAGACTTTCAAAAAGCATTGACCATAAGACCCGACTTTTATGATACCTATTATAGTCGTGGCGTAACGTTATTGCTGAACCAGCAATTTAAAGACGCAATTAAAGATTTTGACTCTTATATCCGTCACTCCCCTAAATCGGAAGATGCTATCATAAATCGAGGGACCGCATATTTGATGCTTCAAGATACTGTGAATGCCTTAGAAAACTATAACGAAGCTATCAAAGTAGCCCCACGATATAGTGACGGATATGTGCGTCGAGGGAACTTATTTATGCTTAAAGGAGAATATGGAAAAGCCACCGATGACCTTGATAACGCCATAAAATATGATAATAAAAACTTAGGTGCTTATTTTAATAGAGCCCTTGTTTACGCATATTCCGATCAACCACTAAAGTCGATAGATGACTTTTCTACCATCTTGGCAAAAGACTCTACAAACGCATTAACCTATTTTAACAGGGCTCTCTTACGTTCACAAATTGGAGATTACAACAAGGCTCTTGAGGATTATAACATGGTAGCACGATATTCGCCTTCTAACGTGCTTGTCTACTATAACCGTGGTGGACTAAACATGAAATTGGGAGACCTTGAAAATGCCTTTGCCGACTTCTCAAAAGCAATAACCCTATATCCGGACTTTGCAAATGCCTATCTAAACCGCTCACAAACACGCCTTTTATTGGGTGATAAGCGTGGTGCAGAGAGTGATTATGCCACAGCTAACAAAAAGATAAAAGAATATAAGAGTCGTTATAAAAATAATGACAGTGACGATAAATTCACCCAATATGCAGATACGAGTAAGGTGCTTAACACGCTGCTCTCGTTCGATTCTAAAGACTTTAAGACTGACGATAACGTAAAAAATAAAAACATAGACATCAAACTATTGCCTTTATATAGGTTTGCCATATCTACCGATTCTCTTCAAAAAAGAGAGCTTTATGAAAATAAAGATGTATTGTCGTTTGTTAAAGAGATAGGTATCCCACGATTACGTATCACAAACAGAAAAGAAAATATTACTGCTGACACCTCTTATTACCGAAGAAGCAGCCGAGAGATGCCCAAAAGTTGGGTCTCAGATTTCATAATTGGGGTGCGTGAATATTCGCTAAGACAATATACAAACTCTATTAACGAATATAACAGAGCCATTGCCGACAACAGCTATAACTCGTTTTTATATTTCAATCGTAGCAGCGTAAGATGTGAGATGATAGAGTTTATATCGAGCCTTGAGGGCAAAGAGCAGACTTTGGTAATAGGAAAAGACCGCACAAAGAGTCTTGAAAGAGCTAAACGCACCTTTGACTTTAAAGAACCTTTGGAAGATATAGATTATGCCATAAGCATAAATCCATATGTCTCTTATTTCTATTATAACAAAGGGAACTTACTGTGCCTATCGGGAGAGATGCCTCAGGCTATTGACGCATATAACAAAGCGATAGAGATAGATCACCAATTTGCAGAGGCATATTACAACAGAGGTCTCATACAGCTCTATTTAAAAGATAGTCGTAAAGGATATTTAGACATCAGCCGAGCAGGAGAATTAGGGCTCACAGAGGCATACACAAAACTACGTGAACTGCAAGACAGTAAATAGGTTAAGCTCTTTTTGCATACTATTTGCAGAGGGGAGTAAAAAAATTTGCTTTTAGATACAATTTTATTATCTTTGTGGCGTTGATTTTCAAACATAAAAAAGAGAATAATTAAACTAAAAAACGAAAAATAAAACAATGAAAAAATTAATCATCTTATCTTTAATCTTGGTCGGAGCCATCACATCTTGTTCTAACCGAGTAGTTTCAGGTAATAAATCTTTAAAAACAGAGACCGATTCTCTATCAAACGCAATAGGTCTTATGATGGGTCAACAACTAAGATCTATGGATGGCATAGAAGTAGACAACCAAAAAGTCTATAACGCTATTCAAAAAGTTCTTACAGCAAGTGATAGCGAGCTTGACTCTCTTGATAAATATGACATTAGTGCTGCAAGAGACTTCTTCAGAAACTATATGACTGTCATTCTTCCTCAAAAGAGATTAGAAGCAGGACAAAAGTTCCTTGAAGAAATTGCTAAAAAAGACGGTGTTAAGAAAACAGAAAGTGGGATGTATTATGAGATCCTAAATGCTGGAGACCAAGCTGTAAAAGCTATTTCTGAACAAGACACTGTTGTGGTAAACTATGTTGGTACTACCATCGAAGGAAAAGAGTTTGACTCTTCTATCAAACGTGGTGAGCCTGCTACATTCCCTCTAAATAGAGTTATCAAAGGTTGGACTGAAGGCGTGCAACTTGTAGGTAAAGGTGGTAAAATCAAACTTTATATCCCATCTGAGCTTGCTTACGGACAAAGAGGTCAACTTGGAAGCCAAACACTTATATTTGACATCGACGTTCTTGATGTTAAACCTGCAATTGAGGCTGCTCCTGAAAAGAAGTAATCCTCTCTTGTAACATTTTTTATCGAGGGGGGTGGTATATCTACTCCCCTCGTTTTTACTTATCTAACCACGATAACGGATGAAAAAGGTAATATTGCTCTCTCTATGTCTTATTTTAGGACTTATTCTCTCGCAATTAATACCAAATATTACCAACGTTGAGTCTTTTGAAACGATAAAACCGATAATTAACTTTTTGTTATTTACGTGTCTTTCGTTCATAATGATCAATGTAGGTAGAGAGTTTGAACTCGACAAAAGCAAGTTGAAAAGTTATGCTACTGACTATGGAGTTGCTATGGCAACAGCGGCAGCACCATGGATCCTTGTTGCAATATATTTCATGTTTCTTCTTCCCCCAGAATATTTCGGTTCTTGGGACGCATGGAAGGAAAACCTGCTCTTAAGTCGTTTTGCTGCTCCCACATCGGCAGGTATACTTTTTACGATGTTGCTTGCCGTAGGGCTTAAGAACAGTTGGATATATAAGAAGATCCAAGTACTTGCAATTTTTGACGACCTTGACACTATCCTACTTATGATCCCGCTTCAGATAATGATGATCGGTTTTAAACTACCTCTTGTCTTGATTATTGTCGTTATCGGATTTTTGCTTTGGTATGGATGGAGCAACCTAAATAGATTTGCTATGCCGCAACGATGGAGGGATATAACAATATATTCTATCTGTATTGTGTTATTAAGTAATATAACGTATTGGGGAACAAGCATGATATTTGGCGAAGGAGAAGGAGTACACCTCGAAGTCCTACTTCCTGCTTTTGTGTTGGGTATGTCGATGAAGGTCATACACAACACCTCAAAAATAGAAGTTCGATTTACAGCATTTATATCATACTTCTTCATGTTCCTTGTAGGTATGGTAACGCCTCAATTTATAGGAATAGACACCGCTTTAGCGGCGTTAGAGGCAACAACAATAACGGCAAGTTTTGCCGAGATGAGTTGGACTATGATAATCGTAAATGTCATTATCGTAACCATCCTTTCAAACATAGGCAAGATGCTTCCTATATTCTTCTACCGTGACCGTATACTAAAAGAAAGAGTTGCACTTTCCATAGGGATGTTTGCTCGTGGTGAAGTAGGAGCAGGAATAATAGTCTTATCTATAGGTTACAGTCTCGGCGGATATATAATGACCATTGCGATGCTATCTTTGGTTTTAAACCTCATATTAACAGGCTTCTTTATCGGCTTTGTAAAGAAATTAGCATTTCAAGTATATAATAAATAAACATAGAGTGAGGACTATTAAACCACCTCACAGCACAATAATAATTGATGAAAAACATAAGAAACTTCTGCATAATAGCACACATAGATCACGGTAAAAGCACCCTTGCCGACCGACTTCTCGACTCAACAGCAACAATAACCGAGCGTGAGAAGCAAGCCCAAGTATTGGATAGTATGGATCTTGAGAGGGAGAAGGGGATTACCATTAAGAGCCATGCTATACAGATGGATTTTATTAAAAATGGAGAGAAATATACTCTAAACCTTATTGATACTCCGGGACACGTCGATTTCTCATATGAGGTCTCACGTGCCATAGCCTCATGTGAGGGGGCTCTTCTTATTGTCGATGCGACACAAGGCATTCAGGCACAGACAATTTCGAACCTATACCTCGCTATGGAACATGACCTTGCGATAATTCCTGTAATCAACAAAATAGATATGCCAGCGGCAATGATCGACGAGGTTACAGACCAAATCGTTGATCTTATAGGATGTAAAAGAGACGAAATATTGTTGGCTTCAGGGAAAACAGGAATTGGTGTCGATGCTATTCTTGATGCTATAATAGAGCGTATCCCAGCCCCAAATGGCGACGAAGATGCTCCACTGCAAGCTCTTATTTTTGACTCGATATTTAACTCTTTTAGAGGCATAATTGCCTATTACCGCATAATGAGCGGTAAGATAAAACAAGGAGACAAAGTTCGTTTTTTCAACACTGGGATCGAATATACTGCCGATGAGGTCGGAGTGTTGAAGATGAATATGTTACCTAAGAAAGAAGTCCTTACTGGCGATGTAGGATATATAATTTCGGGTGTCAAAAACTCATTCGACATAAAAGTCGGCGATACAATTACCGTTGCCGACAACCCATGTAAAACTGGAATTGCAGGGTTTGAAGATGTAAAACCTATGGTCTTCGCTGGGGTTTATCCTGTGGATAGCGACGAATATGAAGATTTGCGTTCTTCACTTGAAAAGCTACGTCTCAACGATGCTTCTTTAACTTTTGAACCTGAGTCTTCTCTTGCCTTAGGGTTTGGATTTAGATGTGGTTTCTTGGGGCTTCTACATATGGAAATTGTCCAAGAGAGGCTCTATCGTGAATTTAACATGGACGTTATAACTACTGTGCCTAACGTGTCGTATGTTGTTCATACCACAAAAGGAGAAGTCGTCGATGTTCACAACCCATCTGGGATGCCCGAACCAACGCTCATAAAATATATCGAAGAGCCTTATATCTCGGCTCAGATAATTACCAAAAGTGAGTTTTTAGGATCTGTAATGAAACTATGTATCGACAAAAGAGGGCTTTTGAAAAACCAAACATTCCTAACCACCGACCGTGTGGAGGTTGTTTTTCATATGCCGCTTGCCGAGATAGTCTTTAACTTTTATGATAAATTAAAAAGCATATCTAAAGGATATGCCTCTTTCGACTATCACCGCATAGGAAGCGAAAAGGCTGAACTTTCAAAATTGGATATTCTCCTAAATGGGGAACCTGTGGATGCGCTCTCTTCTCTCACACATAAAGACAACGCTTACGACTTTGGACGTAAGATGTGCGAGAAATTGAAAGAACTTATACCACGCCAACAGTTTGATATAGCGATACAAGCCGCCATAGGAGCAAAAATTATAGCACGTGAAACAGTAAAGGCGGTTCGTAAAGACGTAACAGCAAAATGTTATGGTGGCGACATATCACGTAAGCGCAAATTGCTTGAGAAACAGAAAAAAGGCAAAAAACGTATGCGTCAAGTAGGAAACGTGGAAGTCCCTCAATCGGCGTTTATGGCTGTGCTAAAGTTAGATTAAGATTAACAAATATATGGAGAATAAATTTGACCCTAATGACATCTGTGTCCCTAACGGAAATTACTTTGCCCTGCCATACTCTGTTGAGGAGAGTGGTCTTGTAATTATATCTGCCCCTTGGGATGTTACAACATCTTATAGAGACGGTGCTGCGTTAGCTCCCGACTCTATTTTAGACGCTTCCTTGCAAGTAGACCTATATGACTATGACTTTGGCAAGAATTACGAAAAGGGAATTGCCACACACCCTTTTGATGAAGATCTATTGGAGATGAGCAAAAAGACTCGTCTCTCTGCCGAAAAGGTGATAAGTCGTCTTGAGATGGGTATAGCTCCTACTGAATGGTCAATAGCAAAGGCTCTTGAACATACAAACGAGGCAAGCCGTCAGATGAATAAGGCTATTTATGATACCGCTAAAGAGCATCTCGATAACGGCAAGAAGGTGGCTTTAGTTGGTGGTGACCACAGTACTCCATTGGGTTTGATAAAGGCGGTAGCCGAGAAGCATGGCGAGATGGGATTGCTCCACATTGACGCACACGCCGATCTACGTGAGGCTTACGAGGGATTTACATATTCGCACGCTTCGATAATGTATAACGTGCTAAAAGAGGTCAGAGGCATAAGTCAACTGACACAAGTCGGCATTCGTGATTTCTGTGAAGAGGAGAACGACCTTATTCAAAATAATAAAAAGATAACCACTTTTTTCGACCGTGCTATCCAAAATAAAAAGTTTGAAGGGGCTACATGGAAAGAGATATGTGACCAAATTATAGACACCCTCCCACAAAAAGTATATATAAGCATGGATATAGACGGTCTGCGTCCTTATTATTGTTTAAACACAGGAACCCCTGTTCCCGGAGGTTTGACATATAACGAACTTGTATATCTCTTAGTGTCAATAGTTAAAAAAGGGAAAGAGGTCGTCGGGTTTGACCTAACAGAAGTTGTTGGACACAAGCCGGATAGTATAGATGCTAATATAGGAGCACGATTATTATATAAACTTTCACTGTTAACACTTGAGAAATGATGAAGAAAATTCTTTTAATGACATTGCTGTTGTTGATAGGCTCGGCAGCTCAAGGACAAATCAAATTGTCCGTCAAGGCAGGTACAAGTTTTAATGTGTCGGATATGAGTTATAGTCACCATGACCTACTCACCTCACATCACAATCCTATGGGTTTTCATGCTGGTGTTGCCCTAAAGGTAAAGTTGATGCCTATGTTTTATATTCAAGGGGATGCTCTTTACAACAATACAAACTACAAATTTAACGTGACCGATGGTGGATACGTCAAATATTCGTATCACGCTATTGAAGTCCCTATTGTTGCAGGGCTTCAAGCCTCCTTCTTTAGGGTTTATGCAGGTCCCACCTTCTCTTTCGACCTTGCAAAACATGAGATGAAGAGTATGGATTGTAACACAGAAATAGATAACAAAAGAGACTATAACAAATTTGGATACCAAGTGGGTGTCGGGTTTGATATAGCGAAAAAGATAACCATAGACGTGAGTTATAACGGCAAATGGGCATCAACAAACCATACTATCATGGTCGATGGAACCAATGTCGCAAACACAGCCAAAGATAGAAGCGTCTGGATTAGTGTAGGATTTTTTATATTATAATTTATGAAATATTTCGGTGCACACGTAAGCAGCTCTGGGGGTATAGAAAACGCCCCTGTAAATGCAAATAACATAGGAGCAAACGCCTTTGCTCTATTTACCAAGAACCAAAGACAATGGGCTGCCAAGCCTCTTACCGAAGAGTCTATTCTTTTATTCAAAGAGAGATGTCTTCAATATGGCTTTACCCCAAACACTATATTACCACATGACAGCTATCTCATAAACTTATGCCATCCCGATCAAGGAGGCTTGGAGAAGTCACGTAT
>JAVVUK010000038.1:5378-14240 GCA_036653215.1 Rikenellaceae bacterium | reverse complement strand
CTTCATCGTATTTACCTTTTTTATCCGTATAGGAACAAGAGCATAAAAGAAATTCACGAAATTTATCAACGCTATAATGACAATAAGAATTGCCACTGTTAAAAGTGTGTAAACAGTGCTCTGATTACCGTGAATACCGCTCGTGCAATTTTCCTCGAAATATAATTCATCCAATGGCATAAGCCTATAATACCCTTTTACATACTCTTCATCTTCAGGCATCATTTTATTAAACACCTCTTCTACCTTTGCCTTATCGTCAGCAGACTTCAACTTTACAAAATAATGGAATGACCATTCTGAGGCATCATCAATAAAGTCTTTTCCGATATTATAAATCATTGGATTATTTGACAGATCTGTGTTATCCTTAAAATCTTTATATATAGCCACTACAACATATTTATCAGCATTTTTTATGTCTTCCATAAAATAAAGTCCATCACCTACGTTTAGGCCATATTTTAAAGCTTTAGATTCTGAAATTGCAAGAGTCTTTGGCTTACTTAAATCCTTTAGATCACCTTTAATAGTTTCAAATCCGAAAATAATTAAAGCGGGAACAGAGATAGAAGATGTAGCACAATATGTAAATTTTTCTATTTTATTATCTCTTTCTATAAAAACATCATTAAAAGACACCCCCGAAAAACCTACTCCACCAATCTCAACATATGGAGTTAAAGTAATTAACTTTTCGCCAGTCGCTCTACTTATATTCTTTGAATATTCACCTTCCACAAAACCACTTTGCGCCTCAACGGCAAAGATACGATCAGAGTCTTTGATCGAACGATTATATGTAAGTTCCCAATTTACTTGAACAAGAAGAATATACATCGAGGCAAATGCCAAAGCAAGTCCTATAATATTAAGGAGATTAGATGCCTTGTATGACTTTAATGTATTTAAAAAGTTTTTTAATATAATTTTCATAATCAAATTTTATTAATTAAGCTATTCTGTTTTTATAGACGAGACAGGGTCTTCATTTGCCGATTTATAACTTCGTACAGTAACAGTTGTAATTGTAATAAAAAGAACCAACAAAAGAGCAAGAGCAAAGATCCACCACGAAATTGGTGCATGATATGCAAATTGTGAAACCCACACACTTAATATATAATAGGTTACAGGAGCTGCTATAACAAAGCATACAAGAACGATGATTATATATTTACGGTTAAACATCTTTAAGATCTCTCGTTGTGAAGCTCCGTGTACACGACGAAGTCCTATCTCCTTACGACGATATTGAGTCTCAAACATCACAAGTCCAAAAACACCCATCAAAGAGATGATGATTGAGATCACAGAGAAAGTTGTTATCAACGTCGAAAGACGATCTTCTTTATAATATAGTTTTCCTAACTCTTCATCAAAAAACATAACTTCAATAGCTTCTTTCGATTTCGAAGGATCAAACTCTACCGTTGTGGTTTTAATATAATCTATAACAGATTTAATATCTGCATTTGCGGTGGTACGGATATAGAGGTGTGTAAGCTGACTCTCAAACGCTGTGTAATACATGTATAAAGCCATTGGAATAATTTGTTGTTGTAGAGGTTTAGAGTTAAAGTCTTTACATATTCCAATTATCTCTGCTTCACCAATAGTTCCATATATTTTATCATCTACAACAAGACCAAACTCTTTTTGTGCAGTCTCATTAAAAATCAATGCACCTTCAGGTTTAAGGTTGTCATCTCCTGTAAAATCACGTCCCTCTATTATCTCGATGTCCATAAACTCTAAAAAGTTTGATGATACAGGACAACATTGAAATTCAATATTTTTACCTTTATAATCTCTTCCCCAAGTCATTCCCTCTTCTACAACGATGTCTTTACTCATCCAAGCTACATCTTTAATTTGAGAATTTACCAATAACTTATCGACATATGCAGCACGTCTATTTTGAGATGTGATACTATCTGAAAGATATAGAGAAAGCATATTTTCCCTATTAAAGCCCATGTCATGTTTCAACATAAAATTATGTTGTACCTTCATAAATATAGACGCTATTATTAACGATATGGCAATAATAAACTGAACGCTTAAAAGTATTGTGCGTAGACGTTGTCCACTCTTAGAGGTAGCAAACGATCCTTTAGTCACAAAAGCTATTGGAAAAGAGGTTATATAGTATGCAGGATATACGCTTGCAACAAGAGCTACTAAAAAGGCAATAGCTATTGTAACAAACAAAACAAAGTGATTGTCAGAAAGAGAAAGCGATGTATTTATATAGTCGGCATAACTACTTGTCTGCACTATATATACTAAATACCAAGCAATAAGAAGAGATATGAAAGTCAACCCTAAAGCTTCAAAGATAAAGTTTAGACGCAATGAGAATATCGGACTGCCAAATATCTTCATCGTATTTACCTTTTTTATCCGTACCGGAACAAGAGCATAAAAGAAATTCACGAAATTTATCAACGCTATTATAAGTACAACAATGATCATAGCAACTAACATATAAACGTTATTTTTATTTCCTCTGCCTTCTTCTGAAGAGTCTATTTCAAAATAGAGATCATTTATAGAGGTTAACCTTATTTTTACATTATCAACATTTTCATCAGCACACTTTTTACTTACCTTGTCGGCAAGCAACTTCTCCATTACCTTAGCATCATCTGACGATTTTAACTTTATATAATACGCATAACTCCACTCTGAATAACTTTCAAGGTTTCTCCTTAGATTAACGACAACACCATTTTCACCAAGCAATGTATTATCCTGAAAATCTTTATATATTGCCACGACATCATAAGACTTCTTTTTATCGATATATTCTCCATAATATATAAGATCTCCGATATGCAAATCATATTTTAAAGCCATACTTTCGGGAATGGCAGCAGTTTTTGGATTGATAATATTTTTAACATCTCCCTCTATATTTTCAAATCCGAAAAAATCTAACATGCCTATAGTCAACTCTACATAAGTAACAAATACATTTTCTATCTTATCTTCAAATTTGAAAGTAAGAAAAGCCTTTTGATAATTAGACAAAGTTCCTCCGTTTTCGATATTAGGGAATTCCGTACATATAAATTCACCAATAGGTCGAGATATATATTGCGTATAAGAACCGTTATTTTCAAAATCATCAAACGCCTCAACGGCAAAGATACGATCAGAGTCTTTGATCGAACGATTATATGTAAGTTCCCAATTTACTTGAACAAGAAGAATATACATCGAGGCAAATGCCAAAGCAAGTCCTATAATATTAAGGAGATTAGATGCCTTGTATGACTTTAATGTATTTAAAAAGTTTTTTAATATAATTTTCATAGTTTCTTATTTTAGAATTAGAACATCATTATCTCCGTAACTACTATATGAGGATACTATAACTTTTTCTCCCTCTGAAAGCCCATCAAGAACCTCATAAAACTGTGGATTTTGACGACCGAGAGTTATCTGACGTTTATATGCCTTTGTGCCATCTTCAGAAACTACATATATCCACGACCCACCAGAGGTCTGGTAAAAGGTACCTCGTGGAATGATTATAGACTCTGTGGATTGTCCCAATTGCAGGTTTAGGTTATAACTCTGTCCTATACGCATATTTTTGGGACGTGCTACGCCCAAAGTAAAGTCGGCACGGAAACGCCCCTCTCTAACTTCAGGATATACCTTGCGTAAAGTTATTGTAAAGTCGTGCCCTTGACGCTCAAAAGAAGCATCTAACCCTGCTCTGACTCTGTCTATATAGTGTTCATCTATCTGAGCTTCAATTTTAAAATCTGAAAGGTCGTTTATTTGTCCTATCTTTTGCCCCATGTTTACCGACTGTCCAAGCACTATATCTAACATCCCCAACTCCCCATCAATAGGCGATTTAACCTTCATATTAGACACTCTTTCTCTGATTAAATTCATGTTGCGACGCATATTTTCAAGGCTCTCACGCATCTGATCTACTTGTATCGAGCGGTATAGAGAATCTTGTTTCTGACGCTCCTTGACAAGCTCTCTTTTATTGGCAGCAAGGATATAATCTTCTTTCGATTGAAGCCACTCTTCTTTAGCTATGAGTTTACTTTTATAAAGAGATTCGTTTTGTAGATAAGCACGCTTTTTACGCTCCACATCGAGGTCGAGTTGCAACTTTTCTTGTTTCAAACCAAGCCTCTCTTGCTCCATAGCTATCAATGTGTTACGCAAGAAATTTTGTTTCTCGGCAAGCTGTGCCTCACTGTCAAGGATCGAAAGGTTAAGGGTATTATTACTTAAGACTACCAACACATCACCTTTTTTCACCATACTACCCTCCTCCACGATAATTTTTTCTATTATGCCTCCCTCCAAAGGACTAAGTTGCACGGTGGTAATTGGAAGCACCTGACCTGTGACACGCACATAATCGTCAAACTCCGTCTTTTCAACATTTGCGATAGATATCATGCGTGAGTCTATCCTTAGTGTTGATGAGTTGTCTCGAAATATAAGCCATATCACAAACACAAGAAACAAAGCACCTAAAACATAAGGCATACTTTTTTTCGTCAATAGAGCTCTCCACCCTTTCTTTTTTTCAATATTAATATCCATCTTATTATCTTATTAATGATTTACCGTTATAATACTCTACCAAATAGGTCTTTATGATATATTGCAACTGCGCATTTAACCTTTGTGATTTTGCTAAAAGCAAAGTGTTTGAAGTGGTTTGCATATCTATGGCACTAACAATTCCCTGCTCATATTTGTTAAGTGAAGCTTGATGAGCGAGGTCGGCAGCCTCAACTTTCTTATCCGCTTGAATATATTCTTTACTATACCCATCCATCTCTAAGGTGGCTTGAGTCACTTCGAGTTCTATTTCTCGTTGTGCCTCTACATTTTGCTGCTCAGCAATTTGCATATTGTTACGACTCCGATTTACTGTTGTTCGTAACCTTAAACCTCCAAAAATAGGGATACTGAGAGATGCTCCTACATAGAAACCTCTATTTTCTCGAAATTGAGTAACAAAAGGAATGGTCTTCTCGTCGCTATTAAAATTTTTATAGAAGTTAGTCGAATATCCTCCACCTAAAGATATAGAGGGATAAAGTCGCCCCTTAGCAATTTTATAATTCATCATGGTGCTACGTAAATTATAGTTAGACTCTAACATCTTAGGGTTGTTATTTAAAGCATAGTCCACAGCATCCCCCAAAGAGACATCAACCTCTTGAACTCCTATGTTTTTGGTGTCTGTATCCACTTCTAAAGTATCTTTTATAGGATAGTTCATCTGCTGTTTCAGAGATAGGAGAGCAACCTCAAGCTTGTTTTGTTGTTGTATAAGCAGCAGGTCGTCCGAAGCTACTTGAGCCTCTATTTGAGCAACATCGGCAGCACTCTTAAGCCCCAACTCTTCAAGTTTCTTGCTTTTGAAGAGCACCTGACCACTTGTCTCTATCTGTTGTTTGGTTATAGTGACACAACTTGTAAAATATACGACATCGAAATATGCCTGCATAGTCTTTATGGCAACTTCGTCTTCTATGCGTTGCAGCTGCTCGATACCCATAAGTTTCATCACGTGACTCATACGGATTGTATTTATGCCTGCTAAACCATTAAATATCGGCATATTAGCAGATAGGGAATAACTATTCCCTATGTTAGAAGTCGTACTGTATGTGTTTGTCTCCGGATTTACAGAACGTCCGGAATTAGAATTTAGACTTACTCCACCACCTATTGATGGGAACAAAGAAGCTATCGCCTCATTAAAATCTTGACGATAGTTGTTATTTAGTAGATTTTGCTTTTTGACACCTGTATTATTTTCCACCGCATACTTCATACAGTCGTTAAGAGAAAATACTCGTCTCTCCGATGACATTTGGGCATAGCAAGGTGTCAAAATAATTAACAGTATAATTACAAAAACGCTCTTTTTCATATTATTTACATCTATTTTCTTCATTCTTACATATATATTACCACTTCTATGCCACACTTGATAACACACTAACAAACAACAAGTTAACAAAATAGTAAAAATAGAAAGTGTCTAATATTTATACACCGATGTATATTTTATTTACAAAAAATCTTGTTTGACATTTTTTAAACATATCTTTGAGAAAAATATTTACAATGGCAAAAGAAGGGACTATACTTGTTGTAGACGACAACAAAGGCATATTATCAGCATTAAATCTATTGTTGGGACGTTATTTCAAAAAGGTAATAACAATATCAAACCCCAACCTTATAGATATATCTATTCGTGAAAACAATATAGACGTGGTACTTTTAGACATGAACTTCTCGGCACAGGTAAACACCGGAAATGAGGGTATATATTGGCTCGACCACATAAAAAAAGCAAACTCCGATATTGCAGTGGTTGTTTTTACAGCATATGCCGATATAGATCTTGCCGTCGAGGCTATAAAAAAAGGAGCCACCGACTTTGTCGTCAAACCTTGGGACAACGATAAGTTAGTAGCCTCACTTGTAAATGCTTATACCTTAAGGAAATCTAAATGCGACCTTAAACATATAAAAGAGATAAGGCAAGAACTCATCGACGACTCTCATATGTATTGGGGCACAAGCCGCATAATGAAACAGCTTTATAAAACCATACAGAAAGTAGCCTCCACCAACGCAAACATCCTCATCACGGGTGAAAATGGCACCGGTAAAGAAATGCTCGCAAAAGAGATACACAACCTATCTCTGCGTCGTGGAGAGCTAATGGTGAGCGTCGACATGGGTGCTATTGCCGAGACTCTCTTTGAAAGCGAACTCTTTGGACACGTAAAAGGGGCTTTCACAGATGCTTTTGCAGACAGGGCTGGCAAGTTTGAAGTTGCACATCGTGGTACTCTTTTTCTTGACGAGATAGGAAACCTGCCACTACACCTTCAAGCGAAGTTACTTACGGTGCTTCAAAATAATAAGATAACACGTGTGGGCAGCAACGATAATAAAAACATAGATATACGTCTCATCTGTGCCACCAACCGCAACATAGACGAGATGGCATCGCAAGGTTCCTTTCGTGAAGACCTGCTCTATCGTATAAACACAATCCATGTTAACATACCACCTCTTCGGGAACGTCCCGAAGATATAATGCCCTTTGCCGATATGTTTTTAAAGGAATATGCCGCAAAATATAACAAGAAAATATCATCTTTTGACGAAGATGCTCGCTCTGAGATGATTTGTTATCAATGGTATGGCAACATTCGTGAGCTTCAACATACCATAGAGAAAGCCGTAATAATGTGTGAGAGCAGCTTTATAACCTGCGACTCTCTGCTTCTTAAGCCTTCAACAGCCAAGCAACAGGCGACAGATACACTGTCTACCCTTGAGGAGATGGAGATAAAGATGATAACAGAAGCAATGGAGCATAATGGTGGCAATATGTCGGCAGTAGCAGAACAATTAGGTGTCACACGACAAACCTTATATAACAAAATTAAACGTTATAAGATATGAAAGGAATAGCCTCAATAAGAAATTTTATAACATATCTCACCATCTTAATTCTAAGCGTTGGAGTGAGCGTATTTTTGATATATGAACATCTATATCCTTTTTTGATTGTCTCTTGCTCTTTGATTGTAACATCTATCATAAAGATGATTTTGATATACTTAGACTCCATGCGTAAAGTGTCGTTCATGTTCAACGCTATTGAATGTGACGACTACTCTTTCCAATTTTCCGATGGGCACACAAAAAGCGTCAATATCATAATGCTCAACGCCTCACTAAACCGCATAAAGGAGATCATGACAAACGCCAAACAAAGGGCTATCGAACGTGAAAAATATTATGAACTTATAATAAATAGCGTACGTACAGGGATCTTAATAGTAGACACGAATGGAAATATATACCAAACCAACAAAGAAGCGTTACGCCTTTTTGGGACTAACATCTTAACTCACACCAATCAACTACGTCATATCGAACCTTCCCTAACAGAAACCATAAACAGCATAAAGCCAGGAGAGCACGCCAAAGCTTCATTCAACAATGAGCGTGGAGAGGTACAACTTGCCATGAGTGCCTCAAAGATAGATTATGATAATAAGACACTTAGAGTAATATCTATAAATGATATCAACAGCGCTCTCGACCAGAAAGAGGTAGAGTCATGGATAAAACTCACAAGGGTGTTAACACATGAGATAATGAACTCTCTTGCCCCTATAACCTCACTTAGCGACACTCTAATAGAAATCAACGAAGATAAAACAGGAGACATAGCAAAGGGATTAGACACAATAAGCACAACAGGGAAAAGCCTCATCTCATTTGTAAAGTCATATCGTAAATTTACTCGTATACAAACCCCTGTCCGCTCTCCATTTGCCATAAAGCCTCTCTTAGAACGAGTCTCAAGGCTCATCTGCGAAGATGACATAGCAATGAGCATCACCTCTTCTGAAGATGACATTCTCATTTATGCAGATGAAGATTTAGTAACCCAAGTAATAATTAACATATTAAGGAATGCTGTTCAAGAGCTAAGTAAAGTCACAAATAAAAAGATAGATATAGATCTATATATCGCCAAAGATGAAAATGTAGTAATTAACATAAGCAACAATGGCGGAGCTATACCAAACGACATTGTAGATGATATATTTATGCCATTCTTCACCAACAAGAACGAAGGCTCTGGCATAGGACTCAGCATAGCCAAACAGATAATGCACCTACATGGCGGCTCGATACGAGTAACATCCAACATAAACGACAAAGTGACCTTCACACTCACCTTTTAAACATCACATAACAGTTACAATAGGCAACACAAAACATTGCCTTGTTGATCCGTTAGGGGGAGGAAGACAAACAAAA
>JAVVUK010000038.1:0-5278 GCA_036653215.1 Rikenellaceae bacterium | reverse complement strand
GGGATAGTGTTACAATATAGAATAGGTCTACACAAGCAAGCTTGGTAGACCTATTGTAAAACAAGGATTAACAAGGCAACACAAAACATTGCCTTGTTGATCCGTTAGGGGGAGGAAGACAAACAAAAAGAAATCCCTTTCGGGATAGTGTTACAATATAGAATAGGTCTACACAAGCAAGCTTGGTAGACCTATTCTATATTGTAACACCGTCTATGACGGTTTCTTTTTGTTTGTCGGGGTACAAGGATTCGAACCTTGGACCCCCTGCTCCCAAAGCAGGTGCGCTAACCGGACTGCGCTACACCCCGAAAGTGTTGTTGTTTATTTCGAGTGCAAATATAGAGACTCTTTTTATAACAACCAAATTATTTCTTATCTTTTTTTCCAAAAACTGATACTTGAACATATCTTTTTGGATTTGCCTTTAAGTCAACAAGCAACGCTTGAAGATCTAACAACGCTTGGTTTAGATTGTTATATGCTGCGGCATCGTGCAAAAGCAACCCTACTGTCCCCTTATCACTATTTACTATCGCAAGGATAGAATCGACCTTACTAAGAGTTCCGGGAAGACTATTTTTCATACTATACGACAAAGTATCTATATTGGAAAGTGTTGAGGTGAGAGTTGGCATAACTCCTTTAAGCTCTTTAACCACCCCATTAAGGTTACTTATCATCATCTCCACATTGCCTCTCTCGCTCCTCACCATTCCATTTATATTCCCTGTTATCTGAGGTAGATCGGCAAGTGCTTTTGATATGTTATTTATGTTATCGTTGCTAAGCAAAGCGTTAATTTGGGTTATGGTGAACGACAAAGAGTCTAAAGCCGTACTTGCACCACTTACCATATCACCAATACCATCCAACGGAGACATCTGAATTTGTGTCGCTATCGTATCTTTATCTTTAAGATATTTCGTTGCGTTGCCAGGAATGATTACGATAGCCTTACCACCCAACATAGAGGCATCTTTCATGATGGCAATTGAGTTTGCAGGTATTTTATATTTCTTAAGGATCGACAACACAACAGAAGGCTTAGCTGTCAAATCGGACATTCTTATTTCTGTAACAGAGCCTATCTTAACACCACTAAAAAAAACAGCGGAAGACACTTTCACATCTGCCACGTTATCATATACAGCAACATACGAATTTTGTGATCGAAATAGATTTTTACCTTTCAAAAAAGATATACCCCAATAGGTCAATGCCAAAATAAAAATTGCTATAACACCAATCTTAAGATCTTTTCTTATTCTCATAATTATTTCTTTAATATCATTTTTATCTCAGACGCTTTTACTATTTTGCCATCGTGGAAGCCCACAGGATAAGCGTCTTTATATTTCCAAACTCTTATTTTCTTCTGCAAAGATAATATTTCTTGGTTCGAGTTTACCAATCCAACGAAATATTTATAATAGTCATTATCAAAAACCTCTATAACATCGGGCGCATAATCGCCAAAATTCTGCTTATTACGCTCTATTTTATGTCGTGAGCTTATAAGTTGTAAGGCATAGAAAGAACCTTCCGGCACCCCATTACTATTTTTATTTACTTCTGTTATTTCCTTTGTCTCTTTTGGGTCTACATTCTCAGCAGGTTGTTTGGTCTTTGTGTTATACTCAAACGACTTTTCTGCATTTTTCTTATATTCAGAAAAAGCATCAAAGAGAGAACGAGCATATTTCTCTTGTCCTTGACGGCTTTGTAGTATGCTCCTGTCCGAAGGATTAGATATAAAAGAAAGCTCCGTTAACACAGAAGGCATAGAAGCCCTCCACAAAACCAAAAATCCAGCTTGCTTTATTCCCCTATTTGTATTATTGAAATTTTTCTTGTAATGTTGTTGTATTATATAACTTAGATCTATACTTTCACGCATATACCCCTGTTGTCCCATGCTAAACATGATGTAGGACTCCGGATTATTAGGAGAGAAATCACCATAATCTTTTTTATAATCACTTTCAAGAGTGATAACAGAGTTCTCCTTTTGAGCCACAGCCAAAGAAGCAGCACTCTTGTGAAGACCTAAAGTGTAAGTCTCTGTGCCCTCAGCATAAGGACTTGCAGCCGCATTGACGTGGATAGATATAAAAAGGTCTCCCTTAGCTTTATTGGCAATTATGCCACGCTGAGACAAGGGGATAAAGACATCTGTACTACGTGTATATACGACATTAACATCGGGATAAGCCTCTTTGATCATTTTGCCCAATTTTAAGGTGACACTCAAAGCTATATCCTTTTCATAAATTGAGCCACAAGTAGCTCCAGAATCATTTCCGCCATGTCCGGCATCTAAGACTACTGTTTTTATTTTAATTTGACCTTGTTTAACCTCTTGTGCGTGTGCCGAAAAGCACAAAAGAAAAGAGAAAAACAATATTATTTTCGAAAAATCATTCATTATTGGGAATGGATTGAATTTTTTGTCTATTTTTGTGGTTCAATTGCTGAGGTATTTCCTCACACTGTGCAAAGTTAACTAATTGTATCGGATTGTCACATAAAAATTTAAAATATCTAAAGGAAATAACATTTTTTACTCTGTTTGTCATAATGATATTCGCCACGCCATCAAGAGCTAATATGCTTGGGGTTAGGAAGTTATCAAAACATGGCAACATAGTACATGATGTTGCTTTACCAAAAAGTGACACCATTCCAACAGCCACCCAAGACTCCACAAAAGGGGGTAAATCTGCTAATTTATTGGCGGATTCTACTGTTAACGACACCTCTGTAACAAAACAACGCAAGCCACTGTTAGACGACATTATATATACTAAGAATGAAGATTCTATGATATATGATGTTCTCAATGATAAAATCTACCTTTATAAAAATGCAGAAGCAAAATATGCGCAAAACATATTAAATGCAGACTACATGGAAGTCGTAATCAAACAAAACCAGATAAATGCTAAAGGGATGTTAGATACGACAACTAAGAAATTTACACGTACCTCATTTGATGAAGGAGGTAAGAAATATGAGATGGACAGCATATCATATAACTTAAAATCTGCTAAAGCAAAGATTAAAGGTGTATTTTTCCAAGAGGGAGAGGGCGTTATTCATGGTGAAGCGATAAAAAAGATGGAGGATAATGTAATCAACATCAAAGGTGGTAAATATACCACTTGTAACCTCGAACATCCTCACTTCTACCTATCTTCTTCCAAAGCTCAGCTTATAGAAAGCAAAGGCGGGAAAAAGATAGTCATAGGACCTTCATATTTGGTTATGGAAGATGTTCCGATACCTTTAATTGTACCTTTCGGCTTCTTCCCTATAATGCAAAACAGAAACTCAGGTATCATAATTCCCGAATTTGGCGAAGAGGTAAAGAGGGGCTTCTTCTTACGTCGAGGCGGATATTATTGGGCTATAAACGACTATATGGACGTTGCCTTAAGAGCCGGTATCTATACTCTTGGGTCGTGGGATATGAATTTAGCATCTACATATAAAGTCAACTACAAATTTAACGGTAGTTTAAACTTCACTTATGCGAATGATATAATCGGAGATAAAGGGTCTCCAGAATATATGAGCATGACCAATTACCAATTGGAATGGACTCACCAACAAGACCCTAAATTCTTGCCTAACTCCACTTTCTCTGCCAGTGTGAGCCTTTCAGCTCCGGGATATGACAAATATAATGGCAACCTACAACAATCGATTAACGCACAAACCAACTCTACAATAGCATACTCAAAGACGTGGGCTGGAACGCCATTTTCTCTATCTGTCAACTTACAACACTCTCAAAATAACCGAGACTCAACTGTAAGTATGTCTCTTCCAAACCTTCAATTTACCATGAACCGTATCTACCCATTTCAACGTAAAGGTGGATTAGGTAAGAAGAAATGGTATGAAAAGGTATCTTTGAGTTATAGCGCTGTCTTAAACAACAACATAAACACAACAACAAAAGACTTCCTTACAAGTCGAATGTTTGACGATATGAAATATGGGATAAAACACTCTATTCCCATAAACACCTCGTTTAACATACTCAAATATCTAAACGTAAGTCCATCTGTAAACTACAACGAAAAGTGGTATTTTACACGTATCAACAAAAAATGGTCGCCCGAAGAAAATAAAGTCATCGTAAGCGACACCACACACGGCTTCTATCGTGTTTACGACTATAACGCTTCGCTCTCTTTCTCGACAATTGTATATGGAATGTATTCTTTTGGCGAAAATAAGGCGATAAGTGCTATTAGACACGTCATGACACCAACAGTTAGCGTAAACTACACCCCGAACTTTGCCGCTACGAAACACGGATTTTTCAGACCCGTACAGACTGACGCTGCCGGAAATGTAGGCACATATTCTCCTTACGAACAAGGTATCTTTGGCGGTCCTTCAAGAGGCGAGAGCGGATCGTTACAATTTTCTCTTAACAACAACTTAGAGATGAAGGTGAGGAGCAAAAGTGATACCACAGGATTTAAAAAAATCAAGATCTTTGAAAGTCTTAACTTATCATCATCATATAACTTCTTAGCCGACTCTATGAAGTTAGCCCCAATTACCATCTCCGCACGAACAACATTATTCAAAGGACTTGGAATTAACATAAACGCCACTCTCGACCCATATATATACAACAAAAACGGACAGAGGACCAAAGATTTTGCTTGGGCTAATGGCTCGGCAGGACGTATAACAAGCTTCTCTTTCACCTTTGGTTATTCTGTGCGTAGCTTCTTTGGAGAAGAAGGTCCGGGAAGTGGAACCGGTAGCGAAACGATACCAAGAAACCTAACACCTAATGAAGAAGCCGACATTGCCAATATGGGGGTAGATCCTAACTTAGTTCGGCAGACGTTGACCCCAGAATATTACAACTTCTCGGTGCCTTGGAACTTTAGTTTCAACTACTCACTCACATATAGCCATAGCAGTAAAGTGCCAAAAACGATACAGACACTTGGTTTTAATGGTAACGTAAACCTTACACCAAAATGGGGGGTTGCCTTTACAAGTGGTTTAGACCTTGAAAAATGGAAGCTGACAGCCACATCTTTAAATGTTACTCGTGACCTGCACTGTTGGCAAATGGGATTTACATGGGTGCCTTTAGGCTTCCAGAAGAGTTGGATGTTTAACATAAATGTGAAATCAAGCATCCTTCAAGACCTTAAATTTAAGAAGAGCAACAGTTTCTTAGATAACTTATTATAAGACAATGAAAAACATATTATTAGATAGTTTTAACACCCCATACGGT
>JAVVUK010000037.1:0-14359 GCA_036653215.1 Rikenellaceae bacterium | reverse complement strand
GAACTTAAGGAGCAGAAGATGCTGATAATAAAAAATGCAAAGCAGGAGGCTGAGACGCTTCTTGCCACTGCTAATCGTACTATTGAGGCTACTATACGTGAGATAAAAGAGGCAAATGCCGAGAAGGAGAAGACCAAAGAGGTGCGTGCTACCTTTGAGGTGTTCCGAGAAGAACAGAGAGATGAGGCTATAAGCGATGAAGATCTGAAGATCGAGCGTAAGATGGAGAAATTGCGTGAGAATGAACGTATAAAGTTTGAAGATAGGATATCTGCCACTCCTGTGTTAGAGGTTGTCGTTAAGAACGAACCTAAGTCTTTTGCTGTTGGTGATACGGTGCGCATGAAAGGTCAATATGTGGCAGGTAAAATATTGTCGATAGATAAAAAACGTATTATGGTAGCATTTGGTCAGCTTACCACCACCACGACAAAAGAGAAGATAGAACATATATCTAATGCCGAATACCGTAAACAGTTTAAAGAATTTAAGAGCGGTATGTATAGCGGTGGATTTTCCACTAAGGGTGAGAGCGGATATAACACTTCCGAGAAGCGTCTCGAATTTAAGCGAGAGATAGATTTGCGTGGCGCACGTGTTGAAGAAGCCTTAGAGATAGTGCGTATATTTATAGATGAGGCTTTGATGTTTGGGGTCTCTGAATTAAAAATATTACATGGCAAAGGTACTGGAGCACTAAAAGAAGAGATCCGTCGTTATCTGTCAACAATTCCATCTGTTGAATCTGCCGTAGATGAGCACGTTGAGTTTGGGGGTGCTGGGATTACTGTGATTAAACTTTTAGTAGAATAATTTTGGTAATTATAAAAAAAAGAGTACTTTTGTGAGGTAGTAAGTGTGGAAGGGAGAGGTAGTTCTCCCTTTTTTAATACTGTTTATATGGAAAAAAGTGTTATTACAGAGGTAGTTAGGGAATTTATCGAGGGCAAAGATTTGTTTCTTGTAAATGTCGAATGTTCTGCCGATAATGTTATAGATGTCGTTATAGATAGTCTTAGTGGGGTGCCGATTGATACTTGTGCGGAGCTAAACAAATTTATAGAGTCTAAATTTGACAGAGACCAAGAAGATTATGAGCTTACAGTATCCTCTGCTTCTATTTCCGAGCCTTTTGTTATGGTAGAGCAATATAAGAAAAACATAGGTCGAGAGGTTGAGGTGTGGATTAAGGGAGAGGCTAAAGATATTAAAAAAGAGGGGATCCTTACTGCTGTGACACCAGAAGATTTCACTATCTCTTACGATCTTATGGTCGCCGTAGAAGGAAAGAAAAAACGAGAACTTCAAGAGTTTAACGACACTATAAGTTATGGTGACGTAAGAACAACAAGATTAATAATAAAATTTTAACAAAGGGTATATATACCCTTATAGACAAATAAACGATGAGTGACGCAATAGATTTAAAACACACGTTTTTAGAGTTTAAAGAGCTCAAGAATATCGAAAATGGTCAAATGGAGGCAATTCTTGAAGATGTCTTCCGTAATATGCTTGTTAAGTTATATGGTGATGCTGATAATTTTGATATAGTAGTAAACCTTGAAAGAGGTGACCTTGAGATCTGGAGAAACAGGAAAATCGTTGAGGACGGAGATGTAGATTTAGATTATAAAGAGATAGAAATTTCAGACGCTCTTAAGATAGATCCTACATATGAGGTTGGTGAAGATGTAAGTGAAACCCTCCCTATTAGTTCTTTCGGTCGTCGTGCCGTTCTCTCTCTACGTCAAAACCTTGTCTCTAAAATCATGGATTTGGAGAAGGCTGCTTTATATGAAAAATATTCAGAACGTATAGGTGAGATCATCACAGGCGAGGTATATCAAGTTTGGAAAAAAGAGATTTTGGTGCTTGATGAGGAGGGTAATGAGTTAGTGCTTCCTCGTACAGAACAAATCCCAAGCGACTTCTTCCGTAAGGGAGATCCTATTCGTGCTATTGTGAGTGCTGTTGAGGTGCGTAACAATACTCAAGCGATTATCCTTTCACGTATAGCTCCAGAGTTTTTGGAACGTCTATTTGAGATTGAGGTTCCAGAGGTCTTTGACGGTCTTATCACAATTAAAAAAATAGTACGTATACCAGGTGAGAGAGCTAAAATCGCTGTTGAGTCTTACGACGAGAGGATAGATCCCGTTGGGGCTTGTGTAGGTGTCAAAGGATCTCGTATATACTCTATCGTTAAGGAGTTACGTAATGAAAATATAGATGTAGTAAATTATTCGCCAAACCTATCTCTATATATACAAAGAGCACTTAACCCTGCAAAGGTAACTTCGGTAACAATAGACGAGGAGTCAAAAACGGCTTCTGTGCGTCTTGATCCTGCTGAAGTTTCAAAAGCAATTGGTAAAAACGGATTTAACATACGTCTTGCCTCAATGCTTACAGGTTATAATATAGAAGTCTATCGTGATGTCGAAGAAGAGGAAGAAGATGTGATCCTTAAAGATTTCAACGATGAGATAGACGAATGGATAATAGAAGAATTGATAAAAGTGGGTTGTGATACTGCCAAGAGTGTGCTCGCATATAGTGTAGAGGATTTGGCACGTCGTACAGACCTTGAAGAGGAAACCGTGCAGGAGGTGATGAACATCCTTAAAAAAGAGTTTGAAACAGCCGAGTAATAAAAGGGGTTCGTAAAGAGTTAGTACAATGGCACCACAGCACTATCGTAGCAATAAAAAAAGAATAAGGTAAATATGGGTAACGAGAAGAGATTAAGGCTAAATGCAGTGTGTAAGCACCTAAAAGTAGGGCAGGGCACGCTTGTGGATTTTCTAAAGAGTAAAGGTATAGACGTTGGTGATAGCTCAAGCATCATCAGCTCTGAGGCTATTGTAGCCGTTGAGAAGGAGTTTGGTCCTATCATCATCACCGATGCTCGTCCTAAAGAGGAGGAGAAAAAGCCTGTTATAAAAAAAGAGAGTATCTCCCTTGAAAAAGCGGAAGATCCTACACGTAATATCTCTGTAAAGAAGGAAGACATAATGGATAGTAAGCCTACGAGCCCAAAAATACTTGGTAAGATAGATCTTGAAGAGTTAAATAAATTCGGCAAAAATAGTAAAGACAATAAAAGTGAAGCTGCTCCAAAAGTAGTGGCTCCCAAAGTTGAAGAGCCTATTGTGAAAAAGGAACATCCTGCCACTAAGCCACAACCTGCAACTCCTAAAGTTAAGATACAAACTGCTGCTAATAAGTCACAGCCAAATATGCAAAAGCCACAACAGGCAAACCAAAAGGCTCATGTGGAGCCACAACCTGCTAAATTAGCTCCAAAGCCGGTTCATGTCGAGGAGCGTATTGCTTCTGCCGACCAGATGAACCGTACTTTTGATGAGCGTCAAGCAGATAATGACACGACGAAGCTATTCCGTAACGACTCTCCGAAAATTTCAGGTCCTAAGGTGCTTGGAACAATCGACTTGAGCCTTATGGAAAAGAAAAAGAGCTCTCCTGCCGATCGTCATAACAAACGTAACCGTATTAAAAAAGACGGTAAGGTTGATATAAATAATCCAAACACACACGCTAAAAAAGGCGATGGTGCTGCTAAACCGGGTGATCCAAATAAGCCACAACGCCAATTTACTCCCGGCAGTAAGCCTAATGGACAAGGAGGAAATAACAATAACCGTCCAAATACCGCAGGTGGTAACCGTCCAAATACAGCTGGTGCTAATCGTCCTAACACAGGTGCTGGTGCTAATCGCCCTAACACAGGTGCTGGAAACAACGCAGGAGGATTTAAGAAAAAGCCGTTTGGAAATAGTAATTACAAAAAGCCAGTCTCTGCTGCTCCTGTCGTTAAGGCGGAAATTACAGATGAAGACGTACAAAAACAAATTAAAGATACCCTTGCAAGGCTTACGGCTAAGGGTAACAAAAATAAAGGATCTGCTCGTCACCGTCGTGATAAGAGAGATGCTGTTTCCGCTCGTACAAGTGAGAGGTTAGAAAAAGAAGAGAGCGAAAAGAACATACTTAAGGTAACAGAGTTTGTTACTGTGAGTGAGCTTGCTCGTATGATGGATGTTCAAGTTACAGAAGTCATAGCCGCTTGTATGAATCTTGGTCTTATGGTTTCTATAAACCAACGTCTTGATGCTGAGGCTTTAGTTGTCGTGGCTGAAGAGTTCGACTTTAAGGTAGAGTTTGTTACAGCAGACCTTCAAGAGTCAATAGAGTCGATAGTAGATAGTGAAGAAGAGCTTATAGAGCGTTCTCCTATAATTACAGTCATGGGTCACGTAGACCATGGTAAAACATCGCTTCTTGACTTCATCCGTCAAACTAACGTTATTGCCGGTGAGGCAGGTGGTATCACTCAACATATTGGTGCATATAGCGTTAAGATGAACAGTGGACGACGTATCACATTCCTTGATACTCCGGGTCACGAAGCCTTTACGGCGATGCGTGCTCGTGGTGCAAGTGTTACAGACGTTGCGATCATCATAATTGCGGCAGACGATAGCGTCATGCCACAAACAAAAGAGGCTATTAACCATGCCGCAGCGGCTGGGGTGCCTATTGTATTTGCAATAAACAAAATAGATAAGCCGGGAGCTAACACCGACCGTATCCGTGAGCAACTATCACAGATGAACTATCTTACAGAAGATTGGGGTGGTAAATATCAATGTCAAGAAATATCAGCTAAGAAAGGTGTTAACGTAGATGAACTTTTGGAAAAAGTGTTGCTTGAGGCAGATATCTTAAACTTAAGAGCTAATCCAAACCGTAAGGCTGAGGGTGCTATCATAGAGTCGTCTCTTGATAAAGGTCGTGGATATATGACAACGATACTTGTTCAAAAAGGAACATTGAGAATTGGAGATGCTATGTTGTCGGGTATGTATTCAGGTAGGGTGAAAGCTATGTTTAACGAACGTGGTCAACGTATCACCGAAGCAGGTCCGTCTATGCCAGTTCTTGTGCTTGGGCTAAACGGTGCTCCACAGGCAGGGGATACATTCAATGTCTTAGACGATGAAAAACAAGCTCGTGATATAGCTAACAAGCGTGAGCAGCTACACCGTATGCAAGGTCTTAAGACACAAAAACATATCACTCTTGATGAGATCGGTCGCCGTATCGCTATTGGTAACTTCCAAGAGCTGAATGTTATCATAAAAGGTGATGTGGATGGTTCGGTAGAGGCTCTTACAGACTCTCTTATCCGTGAGTCGCATACAGAAGTGCAGGTCAATGTTATACATAAGGCGGTAGGTCAAATTTCAGAGTCTGATGTCCTTTTGGCTGCTGCTTCAAATGCTATTATCATAGGTTTCCAAGTTCGTCCATCTGCTGCTGCAAGACGTTTAGCAGATAGTGAAGAGATTGAGATACGTCTATATTCTATAATCTATGATGCCATTAATGAAATTCAAGGTGTCATCAAAGGTATGCTTGCTCCTAAATTTAAAGAAGAGATCACTTGTACTGTTGAGGTTATGGAAACATTCAAAATTACGAAGGTGGGTACCATTGCCGGGTGTCTTGTCCGTGAAGGAAAGATCACCAGAAACACAGGTATACGTATCATTAGAGACGGTATTGTGGTCTTCACAGGTAAGTTAGGTTCACTAAAACGCTTTAAAGATAGTGTTAAGGAAGTGCCAAGTGGAATGGAATGTGGTTTAAATATAGAGGGTTACAACGACATTCAAGTCGGCGACTTTGTCGAAGGGTATGAAGATGTTGAAGTAGCACGATAACATATAAAACACAAAAGAGGCTGTCCAATTACGATGTAAATCGCTTTTGGACAGCCTCTTTTGTATTCTATTATTTTAAGTTCTTTATAACATTTATTACTCTTAAAATATCGTCATCATTGAGTGATGCTCCTGAAGGAAGACAAAGTCCATTATCAAATAGATCTTCACTTGTACCGTCTACATATGAAGGAGCATCCGCAAATACAGGTTGTAGATGCATGGGCTTCCATAATGGACGAGTCTCTATGTTAGCCTTGTCCATGGCAAGACGTAGATCCTCACGGTCAAAGCCTGTTGTTTTTTTATCTATGATTATGCAAGTCAGCCAATGGTTAGAGTTGAAATCACTTGTTGGATTATCAAAAACGGTAATGCCTTTAACGTCTGCCAGTTCTGTTTTGTATATGTTGTGTATAGCTCTTCTTCGGGCTATAAATTCATTAACCACAGTCATCTGTCCACGTCCTATGCCTGCACAAATGTTACTCATACGATAGTTATAGCCTATGTGAGTATGTTGATAGTGTGGTGCGTTGTCACGTGCTTGAGTGGCAAAGAACATAACCCTTTTTGCAGCTTCTTCGCTTGGGCATACTAACGCTCCTCCACCAGAAGTTGTGATTGTTTTATTCCCATTGAACGAAAGTCCTGCATATAAACCAAAAGTACCACATTTTTGACCTTTATATTCAGATCCTAACGCTTCAGCAGAATCTTCAACTATGGTGATGTTATACTTCTTTGCAATAGCCACTATTTTATCCATACGAGCAGGCATGCCATAAAGGTGTACTGGGAGAATAGCTTTTGGCGTTTTTCCGGTTTTCGCTATTCTGTCTTTTATAGCCTCTTCAAGTAGTATAGGTGACATGTTCCATGTGTCTTTTTCGCTATCTACAAATACTGGCATCGCCTTTATGTAGGCAATAGGGTTTGCCGAAGCAGCAAAGGTGAATGATTGACATATAACCTCATCCCCAGCTTCCACGCCAGCCATTATAAGTCCTAAATGGAGAGCAGCCGTGCCAGCAGATAGGGCAACCACATATTTGTTGGCATCTCCTAAAAAATGTTGTAAGTCTTGCTCAAATCCGTTTACGTTAGGTCCAAGAGGCACAACCCAATTAGTATCAAAAGCCTCTTGGATATATTTCTGTTCATTGCCGCTCATTTTGGCGAGCGATAACCAAATTTTCTTTTCCATTTTTATTGTAACTTTATATAAATAATAAGCCTATCCACTCATGAAATAATTCAAACCAGTCGCTAAAGAGGTTGAAATTTGGTAATACATAACGCCACCATCTGTAACGATTAGGGTCTATGTTTGTGTCAACGCTATAATAATCTGGGGTTAGCCCATTGTTTTTAAAACATGCTAAAGAACGCTTCATGTGTGCCGCAGAGGTGATTATAAGGAACGGCTCAGCGTCAAGAGAATCTCTGCTAAGCAAATTTATCAGACATTGTGGATGTTCCTTAGTCACTTTAGCATATGGTTCTATAATTATGTCAGAAGAGTCAACGCCAAGTCCGCAGATATAACTCACTAACAGATCTTTGTTCATTATCTCTCCTGGACTTGATAAATCTCCTGTGGGTATGATTTTTTGTATAACCCCTTTTTTATATAGTTGTACAGCGTCTATTAGTCTGTCTGCATTTCCACTTAATTCTACTCTTTCTCTTTTCCTATCAAAATTAGCATAACCTCCCAAAATAACACCATATTTATAAGTATGGTGTTGTTTTATGGTAGAGAGGTTGTTGCCGATATATAGATGTTGCGAATATCTGTATAAAGGTTCATTGCTAAAAATCAAAACAATAAATAAAGCAATAACACCTATTGTTTTTCTCGTATTTTTAGATTTTACAAAAAGCCCTATTCCCAATAATAAAAATATATAGGTTAATGGGTTTGCTACCATAGAAAATACTCGTGAAAAAAATATATACATTATATCAAAGATATACCGCCGTCAATAACTATTGAACTACCCGTAGTCCAAGATGATGCGTCTGAAAGTAGAAAAATAGCTGCATTTGCGATATCTTCAGGTTTGCCATATCTGCCAAGAGGGTAACGACGTTCGTCTTTCTCGTATTCCTCTTTTGATATGGGACTGTTATCCATTAGGTGTGTCCATACCATACCTGGCATAATGGTATTTACACGTATTCTCTTTTGTGATAACTCAAGTGCTAATACTTTCATATATGAATTGATAGCTCCTTTTGAGGCGGCATATATCGCATTCCCTACTGCAGGACGATAAACAGATATTGAGGATGTGAATACAATAGAAGCCCCTTTCGCTATTTTTTTAGCTTTTAGAAGTTTTCGTACAAGGATCACATTTGAAGTGAAATTTGTATTCATAATACTTGTTATTGCATCTGTGGAGATATGGTTTGTTGGTTCCTTCTTATTCATTCCTGCATTTAAAACGAGTCCGTTTAAAATAGGCAACTTGTCAATAAGATTATCAATCTCCTCTTCAGAAGTTAGATCTGCAGAAATAAAGGCGTTATTATCACCGGTGAGTAAACGAAGAGTTTCCTCTAATCGCACATTGTTTCTCCCTGTGATGATCACGTTAGCAGACATCTGTGAACATGAAATAGCTACTTGTTGACCTATGCCAGAAGAAGCCCCAGTAACAAGAATGTTTTTATCTGTTAAACAAAAAGAATTTATCATATTTCAACAATGTCACTTATTTTACAATTGTTAAGTTCTATAATCCCTGTTGCCCAAGTTAGACCAACGCCAAAAGCTGATAATAGAAGAGAACCTTGCTTTTTACCTTTTAACTCAGAGACGATTGTTAAAGGAACAGATACAGACGAGGTATTCCCAAATTTAGCAATTGTAGATGGAATTTTCTCAGGATCTAATTTTAATTTGCGTGCTATATGACCATTGATAAAGCCATTAGCTTGATGGAATATGTAGTAGTCAAAAGAATCTTTTTCTTTACCCGCAAATTCTAATGTCGCTTTTATGTCTCTTGGGATTTCTCTTATTACAAAGTTGAAAACGTCACCTCCGAGCATATAACCCTGCTCAAGAGTACGCATATTTCCCCATTCATCAACTACATTTTCTTTTACTGTTTCTGTACTGCTTGGATTGCGATAACCTCCGGCATCTATCTTTATGAGTCCTTCACGTGATCCGTCAGAGTTAAGCGAGAAAAAAGAGTCTCCAAATTGTTTCCCTCGCTCTATCAAAGCTGCCACGCAACCATCACCAAATATGAAAGCGGTTTTACGATCCTTAGGTGAATATACTTTAGAGCGAGTTTCTCCGTCAAGGAGTAAAGCTTTGCGTATACATCCACTCTGCATCATTGAATAAACAACGGTAAGCCCATATATGAAAGCAGAACATCCGAGATTAATATCGAATGCCATTGTTTTGGTTGAGAGCCCAAGTCTATCTTGTAGGATAACCGATGTAGCCGGCATTCGATAGTCTGGAGTTTGTGAAATAAATATAAGAAGGTCAATCTCTGAACGATCTATATTGTTATCTGTAATTAGCTTCTCGGCTGCTGCAAAACATAAATCGGAAGAACAGGTGTTTTCATCGGCAAAGCGACGTTCAAAAATCCCAATCTTGTCCACCACTTCTTTTACTTGATCTTCAGGGAAGTGTTCGGTGTATTTATAATTATCTATGACGTTTTTCGGTACAGATGCAGCAATTGCACTGACACCAACGTCTTTAAATTTTAAAAATGGCATGGTTGCGTATTAAGAAATCCTTTTATTGATATCCGATATTATATCACCAACAGTATTTAGTAATTTAAAATCATTGCCTTCTATTACAATATCAAACTCTTCATCTATCATAGATATTACAGATAAATATGCCAAAGAATTCCATTCTGGATAGTCTCTGAATTTGTCATTTAAATCGATATTGTCTTCTCTTTCAATAGCTTCTCTAAAAAGTTCTATAAATTTCTTTTCCATAATTCAATTTTTTTTATATTTCTATTATTGTGGGACACTTTATTGTGTCTAAGTTTATTATTGTTGACCCCCATGAAAATCCGACACCAAAGCCACATGCTAATATATCGTTTGACCCTTTTGTGAGTTTGTCATTTAGTTGTGTTACCATAGTCAATGGGATTGATGCTGATGATGTATTTCCATATTCGCCAATAGAATATGGAACCTTGTTAATGTCAGCACCTGCTTTTTTACTTATTTTATTAGTCATAAACGTATTTGCCTGATGTAGAAGCAGATAGTCTATTTCTTCAATATTTTTATTAGAATATTCTAATAATGCCTTTATGCTTTTTGGTGCTTTTGTTATGCCGAAAGTGAAAACCTGAGCTCCATTAAGTACGCTTTGCATATTTGTACGGAATACTCCGGGTTCAGCTTCAAAGTATTCGGATGATGTAGGGGTATATACATTTCTAAACCCACCATCTTTTATGATTATAGATTCGCTGTTGCTCCCATCTGTTCCAAAGTGAAATTTCATATCCTTAGCTTGTGTATCAAATGTTAACGCTGTTGCTGTACCTGCGTCTCCAAATAAAGGGTATGTAGATTTATCCCTTGGCGATTTTGTCATTGTTACGGTATCTCCAGATAATAGAAGCCCTTTTTTAAAACCGCCGGCGGATATGAGTGCCGATATTGTGGCAAGACCATATACCCATCCGGAACAACCTAATGATATGTCCATAGCAAAACATTCTTGAGATAGTCCTAATCTGTTTTGTAATATACATGATGTTGCAGGAAGCACATAGTCTGGAGTTTGAGTGACGAAAATAAGGCAATCTATTTCGGATTTATCCCATTGTAACTCTTCTATTAACTTTTCGGCCGATGAATAACATAAGTCGGATGTGCATAACCCACTATCTGCAACGGTATGTCTAAATCGTATACCTGTTGCATCAACAAATTTTTGTCTATCTTCTGAAGTTCCAAGAATTTCTAAATTTAGATTATCCTCTTTGTGTTTCGGAACAGTGGCACTAATGCCAACAATCTTTACGTTTTTTATATTTTGAAATGCCATATTAAAAGTCTATTTTTTTTGCGGGATTTCCAACATATGTAAAATTATCTTTAGTGTTTCGTATAACAATAGACGAAGCACCTATACGAGTGTTGTTCCCTATTTTTATGTTTTGAAGTATTGTTGCATAAACTCCAAAGAAATTAGTGTTGCCAATAATACTTCCTCCGGAAATTCTTGTTGAGGGGCCTAACACGTTGAAACAGCCGATATGAACATCATGGCCTAAAGATACGGCACCATTTGCGATGTTAAAGTCACCTATTTCCACATCACAACTTATGCGACACCCCAAGAAGAAGATATTCCCCTTTCCTATTTTAAAAGCCTCATTGTCAAATATTATAGTATTTGGGGCCATAATGTTAGGAAATGAGACCTTAGAATTAGTGATGGATGATGATAGCTTTTCAAGAATATGAGGTGTTGCAATAGTAATAACTACCGACAACTCTCTATCCCAATTGTTAAGTTCATTAAGACCTCCTAATACTTCTCCATATCTGTTTTTTGTCCCTATGGCATATCCATCGTCAAAAAAACCGATTATTTTCCATTGTGGAGTCACCTCGTTTATCATATTTATAAGGCATGCTACTTCTCTTCCAAAGCCTCCAAATCCATATATAGCAATCTCTTTCATTAGTTGTGTCCGTTAAATGATACTGTTGTAGAACATCCTTCTTTGTTTATACCATCTCTTACAAAGACTTTCTTGACAGTTATAAATAATATTTTTATATCTAACAATAGAGATACGTGGTCTACATACCAAACGTCAAGTTCAAATTTCTTTGTCCAAGATATATCATTTCTTCCGTTTACTTGAGCCCAACCTGTTATACCTGGTCTTACCTCGTGTCTTCGAAATTGCTCTATTGAATACAAAGGTACATATTTTTTTAATAAAGGACGAGGTCCAACAAGACTCATATCTCCTTTTATGACATTTATGAGTTGCGGTAGCTCATCAAGTGATGTTGAACGCACGAAATTACCGAGTTTTGTCAATCTTTGGGTATCTGATAATAATTTACCTGTTTTATCTTTTTTATCGTTCATAGTCTTAAATTTCATGACTGTGAAGAGTTCCCCATTTCTGCCAATTCTTTCTTGTCTGAAAAAAAGCCCTCCATTATTGTATATATAGAGTAATATAGAAAGAGGGAATAATAGAGGTATAAGACAAGACAATCCTATTAAAGCAATTGTGAAATCACAAAATCGCTTGAAGAACGCACTATATAATTTCATTAATTCTGTTTTTTAAAAATAATATCTCCAAGTTGATCTGCATTCACAAATTCGACGTCAGGGTATTTTCTAACCACCTCTTCTAATAAAGATTTAAGTTTTGATAGACCGTTCTCCCTGTTTTTAGGAGATATAGACCCTACATAATTTACACGATGTGAGCTTATTACAGCAGGTTTCCCACATCTGAATGCCATATCTATCTCTTCCATACAATTGTCGACATTGCCCAAAGTAGTAGAATATTCGCCACAAGGTTCAAACATACAGTTACGTACAAGGATCTTTTGTCCTATTTTATTTATCTTTCCAAAATAGTTGACCGATGTAACATACTTCCCATCTCCGATATGTTTTTTTATGTATAACCCTTCGTCTAAATATTCTATGCCGCACTCTTTCAATATAGGACGCAACTCTGGGCTTACTACATCACCACCAGCTTTAAATTGGCGTGTTTTAAACCCAAATAGATTTTCAATTGCAGATGTGCCTTTTTTTATGTTTTCTGCTAAAGCTATATTGTCATTAGCTGTTTCTATATAGTATGGTTGCATCGTTCCACTATAACTTTTATACCCTTCAACATCAGGAACGCCTACCGACTCACATTCAAAAGCCCATTGTTCAGGATTTTCATCATCTGTTAATGCTCTCATCCATTGCTTCCTTGATACGTGCTCTGTGCCATGAAACATAGGATAAAATAAATTCTTTTTTATTCCTTCTTGCCAAAGATCAAATACATTTTCGTATCCCTTGCCATATTTTTTCAGAGTTTCTGTAAAAGGTTCAGAGATAAACTCAGTAAATCCATTTGCCTTAATCGCTTCAAAATTAGGATTACAAGGGTTCATGACAGCTGTGAAACAAGCACCATTTCCGTTTTTATCTTTTACAGAAGATAAAACTTCAAATAGAGAATACAAATAAACGTTACATTCTAAAGAATCGAGTCTCGAAAAATGTGATCCATGACCAATAAACTTCACTCCTTTCGCTTGAAGATAATCGATAGCTTTTTTGTCTTTGGTTCTAACGCTGCCCCAATCGTCTACATAGAAAGCCAATAATTTTCTATCGGTTTTCTTTCCTAATATGTTTTTTATAAATAGCTTAATTTCTCGTACATTCATGAGGTTTCTTATTTTTATAAATAATGTTTGAATATTTTAGATACACATTCCAACGAATTTTCTAATCTGAATTTTTGTACATATTCAAAAGCTTTATTTCCCATTTTGGTTCGTTTTTCATTATCGTCATATAACTCTATCACCCTATTAGCAAAATCGTTGTGATCGCCTTGTTTAAACATAAAACCAGTTTCACCATTTATGATCAATTCTTTGTGACCTCTGTCTATTGTTGCTACAACAGGAATTTTACAGAACATCTCTTCTGCTATGTTGAGTCCAAGCCCTTCTTGTCGAGAGGCAGAAATTCCTATGTCACTTAATGCTACAAGTTGACCTATGTCTTTTCTGAAACCAAGAAACTCAACGTATTTATCTAATCCTTTGCTCTTGTTGTAATTTATCGTCTCATCCATAAGAATACCTCTTCCTGCAAATAGAATTTTTAGATTTGGAATTTTCTCTATTAGAAGAGGAATGGAATCGATTATAAATTTATGATTTTTACGATATATATATTCAGCAACGTATATAAGTATAAAATCATTATCATTAAATCCATTCTCTTTTCTAAGCTCACTTTTACGTTGGTCTGAGACAACAACAAAACGCTCTGTTGGAACTCCGATACCAGGGATTAGAAAAGTATCTTTATTCTTAAAATTATGAGTTTTAACCATCTCATAATCTTCTTGGTTTATTGTTACTATACCATCAGTAAATTGTGAGAGGTATTTCTCTATGGGGTAGTATAACATCCAAAACTTCTTTGGGCATCCTTTAAAAAAGTGAAATCCATGAGCTACATATAAAACTTTTGTTTTGCCTGTTTTACGAGATGATATAGATGCTAATCTTGCAGCAACAGCACCCATGGCGGTATGACAATATACTAAATCATACTGTTCTTTTTCTATAATATTTTTAAGTTGCCTTATAGCTTTTATATTTGTTAGCTTAAAAGGGTGTCTTGCTATTGGTATGTCTATGTTATTTGTTACATAAGCAATATCATCAGCATTTTTCTTTGCAGCTACATCGACACGATATCCATTATCAACGAACCATTTTATATATGGCAGATGAAATGCATATATATGTTTATATACAGTTGCTACAAAAAGAACCTTTTTCATATTCTTGGCATTATTTTT
>JAVVUK010000036.1:0-14399 GCA_036653215.1 Rikenellaceae bacterium | reverse complement strand
AGTATCTATTGAAGATACGTTTGCAATCTTTGTAATTATTGATTGTTGCGATTTTCCTATCTCTCCTCCTCTAACTTTCAGCTCTATGCTATTACGTTGAGCTATATTTTTACTTTTACGGATGTTACGTATATTAGAGATAATATCTTTACTCTCATCCACAGAAACAATCAGCTTTTCATTTACTGGAGTGAGAAGAGGCAAAAGCTCAATCATGATGCTCTCACCGTCTTTACGATCACCTAAATAGTGCCATATCTCTTCTGTGATAAAAGGCATATAGGGATGAAGCAATTTTAACAGCTTTTCAAAGAACTCGACTGTTTGTTTATATGTCACAGCATCTATTGGTGCTTGGTATGCTGGTTTTATCATTTCAAGATACCACCCTGAAAACTCATCCCAAAACAGCTTGTATAGCTGCATCAAAGACTCAGAAATACGATAGCTGTCGAAATTAGCATTTATCTCTTCCATATTTTTGCTCAATATAGAGTCGAACCATTCTACCGATATTTTACTACTTAATGGTTGTTCTATGGTATTGCTCACTTCCCAACCTTGAACAAGTCTAAAAGCATTCCATATTTTATTACCGAAGTTACGCCCTTGCTCTGGCAAAGTCTCATCCCACATAATGTCGTTCCCTGCCGAAGCACAAAGCATCATCGCTACACGAACACTGTCTGCCCCATATTTAGATATTAAGTCTAATGGATCGGGAGAGTTGCCGAGTGATTTACTCATCTTACGACGTTGTGCATCACGCACTATACCTGTGAAATAGACATTTGAGAATGGTTTCTCACCTTTATATTCATAACCCGCAATAACCATACGAGCAACCCAGAAGAATAATATGTCGGGAGCTGTGACAAGGTCGTTTGTAGGATAGTAATATTCTATATCTTTATTATTAGGGTTTCTAATACCGTCAAATACAGATATTGGCCATAACCATGACGAGAACCATGTGTCAAGGACATCCTCTTCTTGACGTAGATCGGACGATGTTAGAGATTTATTGCCTGTCTTTTCTTTTGCCAATTCAAGAGCCTTTTCTATCGTTGTAGCAACGACAAAAGTACCGTCGGAAAGGTAGTATGCAGGGATTTGTTGTCCCCACCATAACTGACGTGAAAGACACCAATCTTTGATGTTATCTAACCAATGTTTATATGTGTTTTTAAACTTAGCAGGATAAAGCACTATATCATCGTTCATAACAGCATCAAGAGCCGGCTTCACAATGTCGTCCATCTTCAAGAACCATTGCATAGATAACTTTGGTTCTATGGCAACACCTGTACGTTCAGAAATGCCTACTTTATTTTGATAGTCTTCTACCTTATCCATCAAAGCGACATTTTGCAGATCTATGGCTATTTTATCCCTAAGCTCAAACCTATCCATCCCAACATAAAGACCTACTTTGTCGTTTATCGTACCGTTGTCATTAAATATATCTATTACTTCAAGATTATATTTCTGACCTAACATATAGTCGTTTATATCGTGCGCAGGAGTGACTTTCAAAGCCCCAGTACCAAAATCCATATCTACATATTCATCCATTATAATAGGTATAGATCTATTTACAAGAGGTACGATAACTCTTTTACCTTTCAGATGTTGATATTTAGGATCTTGAGGATGGACACATAACGCTGTATCGCCCAAAATTGTCTCAGGACGTGTAGTAGCAACGATTACTGCTTCAGAAGACCCCTCAACCATATATTTTAGATAATACAACTTGCTTTGCTCCTCTTTATAAATAACCTCCTCGTCCGATAAAGCAGTTAATGCCGCAGGGTCCCAATTGACCATACGAACACCTCTATATATTATACCTTTATTATATAAGTCTACAAAAACATCGATCACACTCTCGCTAAGATCGTCGTCCATAGTAAATTTTGTTCTTTCCCAGTCGCACGAAGCACCTAACTTTTTGAGTTGTTCAAGAATGATACCACCATGTTTGTGTGTCCACTCCCACGCATGATTCATAAACTCATCACGAGACATATCCGCTTTAGAAAGCCCTTCAGTAGCTAATTTTTGCACAACTTTTGCTTCTGTCGCAATTGAAGCATGGTCTGTTCCCGGAACCCAACAAGCATTGAGGCCTTTCATACGTGCTCGACGTACTAAGACATCTTGAATAGTATTATTTAACATATGCCCCATATGAAGCACACCTGTAACATTAGGCGGTGGAATAACAATCGTATATGCTTTTCTATTATCCGGCTCAGAGTGGAAGAACCCTTTGTCCAACCAATACTTATACCACTTATCCTCGCTGAGTGCAGGATTATATTTTGATGGAATTTCCATAATCTAAAAAAATTTGTTAGCTGCAAATATAACAATAAATATATTAACAAAGTGTCTAAAATATAAAAAAAATGCGCCATGTGATGAAGTTCCAGAATTTTATAGGCACACTCTTACACTAAAAGATGAGAAATTTCGTTGATTTATAGTGTATTTTTGCTATCTTTGCAACGTGCATAATAATAATATTTACAGCTAATTTTTAAAATGATAAAAAAGAATAATAACCTATCAGCCGACTTAGATATAGAATTTGGTGACCAGATAATACCCATTATGACGACACAACAATTTAGTGACGAAGAAATTGATTTGCCGGAGGTGTTACCCATATTAACACTCCGCAGTTCTGCCTTGTTTCCTGGTGCTGTCACTCCTATAACAATAGGTAGGGACAAGTCTATAAAATTAATAAAAGAAATTGAGGGCACAAATCGTATTTTTGGTGCCATACTTCAGTGTAACCCAAATACCGAAGATCCTACATTTGATGATTTATATAGAATAGGTACTGCTGCAAGACTTCTAAAAGTTTTAGAGATGCCTAATGGTAATCTCACAGCTATACTTCAAGGGATAGAAAAGTTTGAGGTTAAGGAGTTTATATCTTCAGAGCCATACTTTACAGCCAAAGTTGTAGCTCTTGCTGATAAGCAATTTTTAACAAAAGACAATCTTAAATATCAAGCTCTTATAGAGTCTATAAAAGACATAGCTATAAACATAATACACCTTTCACCATCGATACCAAACGAGACTATTTTTGCTATTAAAAACTTAGATAGCAACAAGGGGCTTATAAATTTTGTCTCTACAAATATAGACTTTGATGACGAAGATAAACAAGCTCTGCTTGAGGCTCCCGGTGTATATGCACGTGCCACAAAGCTTTTAGAACTTCTTATGAAAGAGCAACAGCTCCTTAACATAAAAAATGAACTTCAACAAAAGGTTAAAAACGACATAGACTCTCAACAAAGAGAATATTATCTACAACAACAGATACGTGTAATTCAAGATGAGCTTGGTGACGATCCTACTGAGAACGATATAGAAGAGTTACGAGAGAAAGCTAAGAGTAAAAAATGGAGTGCTTCTGTTGAAGCGACTTTTAATAAAGAACTCTCAAAGCTCGAACGCATGAATCCTGCAGTAGCGGAGTTTCATACTCAACTGAGCTATATACAACTGATGTTAGATCTTCCTTGGGACAAACTAACTAAAGACAATATAGATCTTGAAAAGGCTCAAAAGGTGCTCGATAGAGACCACTTTGGACTTGAAGAAGTGAAAGATAGAATTATAGAACACCTTGCTGTATTGAAAATAAAAGGAGATCTTAAGTCTCCTATTCTATGCTTATATGGACCTCCGGGAGTTGGTAAAACATCTCTTGGTAAGTCGGTAGCTTCGGCATTGAAACGCACATATGGGCGTATCTCTTTAGGTGGTTTATACGACGAGTCTGAGATTAGAGGACATAGACGTACATATATCGGAGCCATGCCGGGACGTATTATACAAACAATCAAAAAATGCGGTTCTTCAAATCCCGTCATCATCCTTGACGAGATAGATAAAGTCACTATGAGTAATCATGGAGACCCTGCATCTGCGCTTTTGGAAGTGTTAGACCCTGAGCAAAATACCACATTTCACGACAACTACTTAGACATAGAATATGACTTATCAAAAGTCTTATTTATAGCCACAGCTAACAACATATCAAATATATCTCCTGCGCTGCGAGACAGGATGGAGCTTATTGACATATCGGGATATTTGGCTGCTGAGAAGGTGCAAATAGCAAATAGGCATCTTGTTCCTCAACAACTTGAAGCTCACGGAGTAAAGAAAGTTCAATTTAAAATAAGCGATAATAATTTATCGTTTATAATCTCAAATTACACTCGTGAGTCTGGTGTCAGAGCACTCAACAAACAAATTGCAAAACTTATTCGTCACAGAGCCAAAGACATAGGTTTTAACGAGAAGTATAAAAGTGAAATCACAAAATCTGAAATTGAGACTATACTTGGCGTTCCTCCATTCATTTTTGATATGTATGAGGGGAATGATATAAAAGGTGTCGTTACAGGTCTTGCATGGACAGAGGTAGGTGGCGAAATTCTATTTATAGAATCGAGCTACAACAAAGGCAAAGGAGGGTTGACGCTAACCGGAAATCTTGGTGACGTAATGAAAGAATCTGCCACCATAGCTCTTCAATGGGTTAAGGCAAATGCGGATGAACTTGGCATAGATGCTTCCCTACTTGAAACAAACGACGTACACATACACGTTCCCGAAGGGGCTACTCCTAAAGACGGACCAAGTGCAGGGATCACAATAGTAACATCATTAGTTTCATTGCTTTCGGGCAGAAAAGTAAAAGAGCGTATAGCTCTTACTGGAGAGACTACCTTACGAGGAAAGGTTTTACCTGTCGGAGGCTTAAAAGAAAAGATCCTTGCAGCAAAAAGAGCTGGCATCACAGACATAATTCTTTGCAGCAGAAACCGCAAAGACATAATGGAGATAAAACCTATATATATCGAAGGGTTAACGTTCCACTATGTAGACACTTTACAAGAGGTCTTAAAAGAAGCACTATTATAATTATAATAACAAAAAGCACTGTTTCATTACGAGGCAGTGCTTTTTTTATAGATAAATAGATATGTTAGATTTGGATTATATTTGTACTGAAGTACAGAAAATCGCTCGTCAAGTGGGGCTTTTTTTAAAAGAAGAACGATATAACTTTGATCGTACAAGAGTAAAAGAGAAGAGCGCACATAACTATGTTTCTTATGTAGATAAAGAATCGGAGCGTAGATTAATAGAACAACTATCTTTACTCCTCCCAGAGGCAGGCTTCATTGCCGAAGAAGGCTCTGGAAGCCTAACAGATGAGCCATATTACTGGGTCATAGATCCTTTAGATGGCACATCAAACTATATTCACAATGTGGCTCCATATTGTGTCAGCATCGCATTACGAACTAATGACGAATTATTGGTAGGGGTTGTTTATGAAGTGTGCCGTGATGAATGTTATTCTGCTTATAAAGGAAGCAAAGCATGGCTCAATGGAAAAGAGATATGTGTATCAGACGTTGACAAGCTTGATAATGCCTTTATTGCTTTTGGGCTTCCTTATAATTCAGATGCGTATCATCATATAGCTATTCATTTAGTAGATAAATTATATGGATCTGTTGGAGGAACTCGTTTGTTAGGTTCCGCTGCCGCTGAGCTTTGTTATGTAGCTGCCGGCAGGTTCGAGGCTCGCATAGAAGCGTTTCTTGGAGCTTGGGATGTTGCAGCAGGAGGTTTAATAGTTATGCAGGCTGGAGGTGAGATGTCCGACTTTAGCGGTGGAAATAGTTGGTCGTCTGGTAATCAAGTAATCGCCTCTAATGGGAAATTACACAAAACAATACTTTCACTACTTCCATAATTATAAGATATATGTTATAACTTGAATTGCTATAATTAGGAATACCATTGATAACGGATATATAGTGGCATAAGCAATTCCCGGAGCATTACTGCGACACATACTGTCGGCTGCTGCCAAACCTGGTGTACTTGTCATTCCACCTGTTATGACACCAAACATATCAATCATATTTATCTTCATAAAACGCATACCCACAATCGCAACTATAATCATCGGAAGAAGAGTTATCAAAGCACCTGCAAAGAGCATATTCCATCCATAAGCCATAAATGTAGATACCATAGTTGAACCTGCCGAAGTACCGACACCAGCTAAGAAAAGGAGGAGACCAAGTTGTCTAAGAAGTTGATTTGAGTTACTCGACATTGTCCAAACAATAGGACCTGTCTTACCTTTAGCACTAAGAAGAAGTGCGATAAGAAGAACTCCACCAGTAAGCCCAAACGAGAATGTTAGGCTACCACCAAAGTCAATCGATATTTTCCCGAATATCATACCCAAAACAATCCCTGTCGCCACAGGGAAAAGGTCTACATCTGAAAGTGCTTCTTTGTCATTACCGATAGCTTTCATAAGTTCTGTTACGCTATCGTCAGGACCCACAATTGTAAGTTTATCGCCTAACTTAAGCTCTAACGATGGAGAGGCTTGTATATCTATACCACTACGTCTAACACAAGTGACAGTACATTGAAGATCATATTCTTTTTGCAGCTCCTCAAGGGTTGTATTTACCACAGCTTTAGCAGATACTAAAGCCACCTTAACCACATTGTTTGTAGCAAGAGGAAGGGGCTCCGCAACCTCCGTACCCAAAAGTAAAGCACAACGTTGAAGAGCATCTATATAACCAACTGCCTTTACAAGATCACCCTCATATATTTTTGTTGTAGCTTTAGGAATTATACTCATCCCCTCATGGCTAAGACGAGAGACCACAGCCCCAGTCATGGTACGCACCTTAAGCTCCATCAACGATTTCCCAGAAACGCTGCTATTTGTAACTTTAAAGATTTTAGATATTACTATTGTTTGTTGATGAGGATCGATAGCATTATTTTCTTCTATATCTTTAACTTTTATACGAGTTATTGCAGGAAGAAGCTTCACAAAAAGGATAACTCCAATAACGCCGAAAGGATAAGCGATACCATATGAAACAGCAGTATTAGCACCAGCAAGCTCCTTCGCCGCCGCCAAACCCGGAGTACTTGTCAAGGCTCCTGTAAGAAGACCTACTGTTTGTGCTATGTCGAAGTTAAATATATATTTCATAGCCACAGCCACAGCCGCTGATGAGAAGACTATCACGAAAGCTAAAATCAGATATTTAACTCCTTTACTTTTAAAAGAGGCAAAAAATCCAGGTCCTGCTTGGATACCTATGGTGAAGATAAAAATCACCATACCAAATGTAGCAAGGACATCGGGAACTACAATTCCATAATGACCAAAAATGAGAGCTATAAAGATGACAGCCGAGACATCAAGGCTTATGCCACGAATACTCACACGTCCTAACATAAAGCCAAGTGCTATGATTATAAGAAGTGCAAATATTGGAGATTGGATCAAGTCTTGGAACATATGATTATTGTGATTTAAATTTTATTTTTACATCCCCCTCGTCCATATATTTGTCGAGAGTGACTACTCTATTTTTGTTTATCTTCAAATAAGTATCAACGCCATTAACACAAACACTATACCGTCCTTCTTTAGGCAATACTTTTAAAGGATCTATATTTATGATAACGCCATTGTGGAGGACTCCACTAATAGAAAAAGGCTCTATAAGAAGAGTATTAACCCTTTCTATATTACCTTCAGAAAGCAACTTACGTATGTTTGTAGAACTTATTTTATAGTCATCAATAGAAAAACAATCTACTTGAGAGACGGCAAATTCATATTTTTCACCTAACGATTTAAGGACCTCGTAACTACCCTCTCTGCCTTTGCCGAAATGATGATTATAACCCATCACCACCCCTTTAACTTTCAAGGTGTCAACGAGATATTGCTTTACAAAAGCCTCATAACTCAAAGCCGCAAATTCTTTGGTAAATTCTATTATAAAGAGGTTGTCTACACCCATCCGACTCAATATGTCTATCTTCTCTTGAAGGGTAGTTATAAGTATCGGATCGGAAGATTGAGAACCCACAACCATACGAGGATGCGGATTGAATGTGATTACAGCGGAAGGAGCAGATAGCTCCATTGAAAGATTTTCTAAAGCACCGAATATGGCTTTATGACCTATGTGTAAACCATCGAAAGACCCTATCGTAACAACACTTCCTTTGGCTTTTGCCATATCGACAATACCTTTATATATCTTCATTCTTATCTTTGGTGAAATATGCTATTTTTTCAAGTAGCGTTATTATATCATAATCTTGGACAAAAATATCGACATCTTTACCAAAATTTAAAGAGCAAGCCGTAAAATTAAGAATTCCTTTTACTCCTGAAGCCACAATATCTTCTATTATTGGAGCTACTTGCAACGAAGGGAGGGTAAGAATAAGAACTTTTACATCTTTCATTTTCACCACCTCAACCAATTGTTTAATATCGTAACAATGCACCCCCGAAATTATAGCACCCACTTTTTCAGGATCAATATCAAAAGAAGCCGATATTTTCAGTTTCGTACGTTTACCGTTGAAATAAGAAGTTAAGGCTTTTGCCATATTTCCCATACCTATTACAGCAACGTTTGTGGTCTCTTTTGGTTCTAATATGTTTGCTATAAAGTCTATGAGTTCTTTTATGTTATATCCCTTTTTTGTATCGGAAGAAAATCCTATAAGCATAAGGTCTCTACGCACTTGCACCGCTGTTATCCCATGAAGAGATGCCAACTCATGAGAATAGATATGTGTCTTTTGTGAATTGCCACTCGATATGTTTCTAAGTAACATCCTGCGGTACTCACTAAGACGTTCAACAGTTCTTTCCGGTAAATTTTCGCTCATATAAGAGTTTTTAATGACCATCTAATTTATTGTCAGATAGCTTCTACGTGCTATGCACTATCTATTGCAATTACAACCATCTAAAAATGAATGTCATAACATAAATAGATGTTGCAATAAATTAATTGTGTTACCTATATCTGCTACAAAGATAATATATTTTTCAAAAATATATGATTATCTAACTAAATAATATACCTTTGCATAACTATTAATTATACGTAAATAATGAAGACAATTTTCACACCACAAAAGTACAAGATAGAAGACAAAATAAATGAGCCTTTTATTGACACAGATGAAATATTAGAGTTTTTGGAAGAAGGGAAAGGATGTTCCCTTGAAGAGATCAAATCTATTATTGCGAAGTCTTTAAGCAAACAACGTTTAACGATGTTGGAAACTTCAAAACTTATTAATGCGACCTCAAAAGAGGCTATTGATTTGATTTTAGAAGGTGCAGCAACAATAAAAAGAAACATATACGGAAATCGCATAGTGCTTTTTGCTCCGCTATATGTGGGTAACTACTGCCAAAACAAATGCGTCTATTGCGGATTTAACAAAGACAACAAAGAGACAATACGTAAAACATTAACTACTGACGAATTGACAGCTGAGGTAGAAGCTCTTGAAGATGCAGGACACAAAAGATTGATCCTCGTTTATGGAGAACATACAAAATATGATGCTGACTTCATAGCCGACAATGTACGTCAAGTATATAAAATAAAAAAAGGACATGGCGAGATACGTCGTGTAAACATTAACGCTGCCCCTTTCGATATTGAAGGTTATAAAAAAATAAAAGCAGCCGGCATCGGCACATTCCAAGTTTTTCAAGAGACATATAACAAACAACTATATCCTAAATATCACCTATTCGGTAAAAAAACAGACTTCGATTATCGTATCTTGTCTCACGACCGTGCCATGTTAGCAGGCATTGATGACGTTGGTCTTGGGGCTTTGATGGGTCTTGGAGATTGGCGTTTTGAGGTTTTAGGACTTATTCGTCACACCAACCACCTTGAAAGTTGCTTTGGTGTAGGTCCTCACACTTTATCATTCCCTCGAATAAAAGAGGCAACAGGCGTTGATGCTTCTGCCTTTATTCCTGTAAGTGAAGCCGATTTTGTACGTATGGTTGCTATATTACGTATCGCTGTTCCATATACAGGTTTAATACTTACTGCTCGTGAAGACGAAGATGTACGTCACGAAGTAATCAAATATGGTGTTTCTCAGATTGATGGTGGAACAAACATTAACATAGGTGGATATTCTCACCCCGATTCTACACACAAAGACCAATTTAAAATAAATGACGACCGTTCTTTAGCCTCTGTAATAGACAAATTGCTTGAAGGAAACTACATCCCTTCATTCTGTACTGCTTGTTATGTTAAAGGACGCACAGGAGAACACTTTATGGAATTCTCAGTACCAGGATTTATCAAAAACATATGTACTCCAAACGCTATACTTACCCTTACCGAATATTTAGAAGATTATGGCTCGCCAGAAACCAAGAAAAAAGGTTATGAGGTAATCGCACGTGAAGTTGCAAGGCTTGATGTAGAGAGGAAAAGCGAATGTGAAGCACGTATCACAAGAATTAAAAACGGTGAACGTAACCTTTTATTTTAATTAGTAGAAAGATGGATTTTAGACTTCGTGTGTTTGTAGCAGTTGCAAAAAGGCTCTCCTTTACGGATGCAGCTACGGAGCTTAACATCTCACAACCAGCAATTACAAATCACATAAAGGAACTTGAGAAACAATATCATATTACTCTTTTCGATAGAAGTGTGGGTAAGATAAAGCTAACCTATGCAGGAGAGATTTTTCTTAACCATACAGAAAAGATTTTAGAGAGATATAAGATACTTGATTTCACAATGGAGGCTCTCACAAAAGAGAGTAAAGGCACTTTGTGTATTGGTGCCAACTCTATGATCTCGAATTACATTTTACCTCCGGTTCTTGCAGGGTTTAATGCTCTACATTCTAACATAGGAGTAATGTTACACACTGGAAGTAACAAGCAAGTAGAACAAGCTCTTCTTGATAGTAAAATTGACATTGCCTTTTTCGAAAGAGAGTATAAACGTAGTGAGTTAAGTTATCACCTCTTAAAAAGAGAGGAGCTGCTTCTTGTCACAAACGCCTCAAACACAAATGTGAACGATGAAATATCAATAGACGAATTTTTTACTCTTCCTCTACTTGTAAGAGACAAAGAATCAGATATTTTACGTACCATAGACAAAACATTGCTTGGCAAAGGTTTAATATCTTCACACCTAAATGCCGTAATGAGTTTTGACAACACAGAGAGCATAAAAGGAGTTTTAAAAAACAGCCTTAACTTCTCTATCCTACCTCAATCATCTATAAAAAAGGAGATTGAAGATGGTATATACAAAGTTATAAAAATTAATGACCTGACATTTATAAGTAAGCTATATGCTGCCCATAAGAAAGAAAACGAGGATAATCTACGTGTTATTTTCAGTAATTTTGTAGCAAACAGCACCATAGATTAAAAAAAATCACTTATATTTGCAGTTCGCTTTGGAAATATTAATAATAAAACAATAAAAACAGTATGCAAAACAAAGGCGGTATTAAATTTCTTACCATTGTACTTGCTATTGCCTGTCTTTACCAGCTATCATTCACGCTCGTTACCTCTAACGTGGAGAAAAATGCTCGTAAAGCAGCCAACGGTGATCCAATTATTGAAAGAAATTACCTTGATTCGATTAAGTCAGAGCCTGTCTATGACTTAGGATTTATTAAGTACACTTATTCTGAGTGTAAGGACAAAGAGATTAACCTTGGACTTGACCTTAAAGGTGGTATGAACGTGACACTTCAAATCTCTGTAAGAGATGTTTTAGTGGCACTTTCTAACAATACCAAAGATGTAGCTTTTAACCAAGCTATTGAAATGGCAACCGAAAAGCAAAAGAACAGCAGAGCAGACTATATAACTCTTTTTGAAGAGTCTTATAAAGAAATAGCTCCTGCAGGAAAACTTAGCACCATCTTCTCAACTTACGATCTTAGAGAGCAAATAACAATAGGCATGAGTAATGCTGAAGTTATAAAAGTACTTCGCACACAAGCAGAAAGTGCTATTTCTAACTCGTTTAACGTGCTTCGTAGTCGTATCGACCGCTTTGGTGTTACACAACCAAATATACAACGTCTTGAAAATTCAGGTAGAATACTCGTAGAGCTACCGGGCGTTAAAGAGCCTGAACGTGTACGTAAACTTCTTCAAGGAACAGCATCATTGGAATTTTGGGCTACATATAGCAATACGGAAGTTTTCCCTATGTTGCAACAAGTAAACCAACGTCTTAGTGAGGTCTATGCTGCTCAAACATCTTTAGGAAATGTTGCTGTAATAGAAAAAGACTCTATGACAGAAGTTAGCGTTGAAAAAGATTCTCTTGTTGTCGAAAAAGAAACTGACATTATAGCAGAACTTCCAGAGGCTAAAAAAGACTCAACAGCCGTTAGTGCGGAGATGCTTAAGAACAACCCTCTATTTGCTCTTTTAAACCCTGCAATAGACCCTCAAAGTGGACAAGCTTTCGATGCTCCGATTGTCGGATATGCTCATGTAAAAGACACATCTGCCATAAATGCGATATTCGATATGGAACAAATCAAATCGCTACTTCCACGTACATTAAAGTTAATGTGGGGTGTTAAAGCATTTGATAAAGAAGGTAATACATTTGAGCTTTATGCAATAAACGGAAATACAAAAGACGGCAAGCCTCTTATCGATGGTGGTTCTGTGGTTGATGCTCGTCCAGAGTATTCTCAATATGGATCAACAGCAGAGGTAACTATGGCGATGAACCCAACAGGTTCTCGTATTTGGGCTCGTATGACCTCTGATAATATAGGTAAAAGCATTGCTATTGTACTTGACGGATATGTATATTCTGCTCCAAGAGTGCAAACAGAAATTTCAGGTGGACGTTCAAGCATTACCGGTGACTTTACTATAAACGAAGCAACCGACCTTGCAAACGTACTTAAATCTGGTAAGCTTCCTGCTCCTGCACGTATAATCCAAGAGGCAGTTGTCGGACCAACACTTGGACAAGAGTCTATCGATACTGGTATGATGTCGTTTATCCTTGCCTTTATCCTTGTTCTTCTATACATGATCTTCTACTATCACGGTGCTGGTCTTGTAGCTTGTATCGCTCTTATTCTTAACTTATTCTTCTTATTCGGGGTTCTCGCCTCATTTGGTGCTGTGCTTACCTTACCGGGTATTGCGGGTATAGTGCTGACTATGGGTATGGCGGTGGATGCCAACGTTATCATATATGAACGTATAAAAGAAGAACTTCGAGCAGGAAAAGCATTAAGTCTTTCTATTGCGGACGGTTATAAAAACGCATATTCAGCGATCATTGACGGTCAAGCTACTACTCTTATTACAGGTATCGTTCTGTTTATATTCGGTTCTGGTCCAGTTCAAGGTTTCGCAACAACACTTGTAATCGGTATCATAACATCTCTATTCTGCGCTATCTTTATTACTAAGATGGTATTTGTAGCTTACCTAAACAAAGGTAAAAACATATCATTCTCTAATAAGTGGACTAAGAATATGATGTCTAACGTACACTTCGACTTCATCGGCAAACGTAAATTTGCATATATCATCTCTGGAGCAATGATCCTCATAACAATAATATCACTTTCTACACGTGGTCTTAGCTATGGCGTTGACTTCTCTGGTGGTCGTGCTTACGTAATTCGTTTCGATAGCGAGGTAACGGCAAACAGCATAAGGGAGGCTATCACAAACCCTGAGTTTAAAGCTGGTCTTGAAGTTAAGCAGTTTGGTGAAGCAAACCAAATGCGTATCACTACTCAATATAAATTCCAAGAAGAGGGTGAGACTGTAACAGACGAGATTAACACATTGCTTTATGAACAACTTAAATCTGTATACAAAGCACCTCTTACTAAAGAAGAATTTACAACAAACATTGTCCCTTACGGTATCGTATCTTCTGATAAAGTAGGTCCAACAGTAGCGCACGACATCACTATCAACTCGTTTATCGCTGTGTTGTTCTCTCTAATTGCAATTGGCATATACATTGCTCTTCGTTTCAAGAAATGGCAATGGGCTATGGGTGGTGTCTTATCATTGTTCCATGATGCGTTAATCACTATCGGTGCTTTCTCTCTTTTCCATAGCATCCTTCCTTTTGAGCTTGACATAAACCAAGCGTTTATCGCTGCGATCCTTACGATCATAGGTTACTCAATAAACGATACAGTGGTTATCTTCGACCGTATCCGTGAGTATAACTTCCTATATCCAAAACGTGACATCGCTATAAACATCAACTCGGCTATCAACTCAACTCTTGCTCGTACAATCAATACTGCAGGTACAACATTAGTAGTTCTTTTAGCGATCTTCATCTTTGGTGGTGAGGTTATCAGAGGCTTTATCTTCGCTCTTACTTTTGGGGTTGTTATCGGTACTTATTCTTCTATCTTCGTTGCAACACCAATTGCATACGACTTCATAATGAGAAAAAAGACTAAAA
>JAVVUK010000035.1:5606-15165 GCA_036653215.1 Rikenellaceae bacterium | reverse complement strand
AATCCCGTCATGGAAAAGATGACCACGAGCACGTTTCCAGTTACTCATAAGAGTAACTATAGACTTCACAGCTACCCTATCAAATTCTTCAGGGGTGCTGTCACGTAATGTCTTTTCGATATATGTATTCCAACGACGAATAGACTCAGCGATCTGCTCTTCAGGGTTTGTAAGGATAGAAGGAACTTCACTTTTTTGAATAGTATTAAATAGCTCTGGAGTATCAAAGAAAGAAACTACTGCATATGTTGTTGTAGCAGCCTTCTCGCTCTTAGCACTATATCCGTCTTTTGTAAGGCTCATCGTAAAACCTTTAGAAAGAGATACTATGATACCGTCATTATTCATCATGTTAGCAACAAAACTGTTGTCTGAGATATGTATAGAATCTCTCTCACCTAAGATATCGCCATAAATAACGATCGGTTTCTTGTTGGTTGTAATTTTTATTATAGCGTTATTGCTATCTATAAAGTAGATGTTTTGTTCAAATTCCACAGAGCCGATGTGACCAGCCATATATATGCTACCAGGATAGTAGACAGAGCTATCTATAACCGCCACAGCATCTTTAGAAGAAGGGTCTTGTAGTGTGACTATGCTTTTTGAGTAGTATCGATTGTCACGCACCTCCATAGGACCCACAAAACCTGCTATTGGAGCATTAGCAGCCGGCGGAGTATATCCAAGCCATGAGCCTCTATCAAGAAACTGACCTTGAACCTCATATAGCTCAGTTGGGGTATGACGGATGTCTATGATATTGGCAAAACGCATTATATTGGCAGTACGACAAGCGACACCATCTTGCATAACGCCGTCTTCACTATTTGCACCTGTACACCCTATAAAAGAGAGTGCTAAAAGTGCTGCACCAAATAAAAAAAAGTTCTTTTTCATATTTAATAATTTAATATATCATTGCCTCATAAAGAGACAATGATATATGCTTTGTATTTAGAATAGTTTAATTTTGCTTTTCGCAACAAGATCATCGCCTTTTGTTATAGGCATAATAGTAAAGCTATAACTCATATCCACAGGAGATATTTGATATGGAGTATGAACCGGAGCTCCCCATGTATTATCGCCACCAACACCTTGTTGTTTATAGTCGATGTTAAACCACACCATATCTTTTTTCTTAATAGCCTTACCGTGTTTACGTTCTATCGTTGAAGGAACATACATGATGTCATCCATAGGGAAATTCCAAGCACTTACATTTAGCAAGTCGCCAGCAACAACCATAAGACCATTACCCTCTTTATTTTGAAGTGAACTCCAACGAACGTCTGTTTTGTTACCCGTCTCTTGTGGACGTACATAAGGATGGAACTGCTCCCATACGGTTGCTTTATATAGGTCTACATCGGCAGATAGTTTGCGGTCTGCATAACTTTCGTGAGGACCACGACCAAGCCATGTCATATTTTCATATTCACCCTTAAGCACCATGTTCATACCGACACGTAATATTTCAGCAACGTTACGATTTTGGATGTCTAAAGAATAAGCCACGTTTATAGCACCTTTAGCATCTATAGTATAGGTAACAGCAACTTCAGCCTCTTGCTCTTTAAGAGTATATATGGTACGGATAACGACATCTCCGTTTTTACCTTTCATTTGCTCGAAAGACTTCACTTTCTTATCTCTTGCCGCATATTTCCACACATGACAACGCACATCTGTATAGTTAGCCACGTCGTTGTCTGTAAGAGGACGCCAGAAGTTAAGGTCTAACCCTTGAAGCAACATCTCTTGGTCGTTATATTTTAATGATGACAAACCGCCTGTATTCTTGTCAAATGAGGCAGCAAAACCTTCACCACTAACCACAAAGCCTTTGTCGTTTTTAGCAACCGAAACTTCACCACTATTTGGTGTCACCTCAGAGGCCTTATATAAAGGAAGTTGCATCTGTTCTTGAGCCACGACATATCCTTTTTCCAAAGCCGCAGTAGCCTCCTTTTGTCGTACTTCTATGTTTAAGAAATATTCAGTTGCTGGATCTACTTTTATCTCTGGCAGGTTCATATCTACAATTTTGGAAGTGTGCGCAGGAATTCCAGTAGCATCAAATTTTCCTTCAGCCACGATTTTACCGTCTGCCTTAATCATCCACACAAAATCGAAACCATCGAGGTCTATGAAGTCATAACGATTTGTCACCTCCACCTTACCATAAGACATAGGTACAGGCTTGAAGTTTACATATTGGTATACACGTTTCACCTCGAAGATATGAGGGTGTAACGTTCTATCAGCAGCCACGAGTCCATTAGTACAGAAGTTAGAGTCGTTTACAATGCCTACATAACCCATATCGCCACCATATCCGGCAATTGTGTTACCATTTTTATCTTTAGTCTCAATAGATTGGTCTACCCAGTCCCAGATAAAACCACCTTGTAGACTGTCGTATTTATAGATAAGATCCCAATATTCCATTAAGTTACCACCGCTGTTACCCATCATATGAGCATATTCGCAAAGAATAAAAGGCATCTCTTGACGGCTATAAGCATATCTTAGAAGTTGCCAGTTTTTAGCATACATAGGAGCTATGATGTCTGTTGCAGGATTGTCATAGTGCCATGCAGCCTCATATTGTGTAGGACGAGAAGCGTCACGTTCGTGGTTATTTTTGCGTACATCGGCAAAGTGCGTTCCATATTGGTTTTCATTACCCATAGACCACACAATAACAGAAGTGAAGTTTTTGTCACGCTCAATCATCGAACGGTTACGCTCGTTAAATGCTTGAAGCCAATCGGGGTTGTTCGATAGCGTTCCTTCAGCAAGGTGATCCATGCCGTGAGTTTCAAGGTTAGCCTCATCGACAACATAAAGACCATATTTGTCGCATAACTCATACCACTCTTCATAGTTAGGATAGTGTGAACAACGAGTAGCGTTTATGTTAAACTGTTTCATCATCTTAACATCTTTCTCCATCTCCGCAACAGTCAGTGTACGACCTTTCACAGCGTTATGTTCTTGACGATTTACACCTTTTATAAGAATAGGAACTCCATTAACAAGAAGTTGACCTCCAGAAATCTCTATCGTTCTGAAACCCATTTTATGAGCAAACGACTCTGTTACATTTCCTTTTTTATCTATTGTATTGACAACCAAAGTATAAAGATTTGGAGTCTCAGCAGTCCAAGGTTTTGCATTTTCTATCTTCTTAGCAAAATTCACTATCGGAGCTTTACCAGTAAGCTTTTGCTGTCCACTAAAGATTGTCTTGTCGCCATCAAGCAACTTCACTTCTATTGAAGCAGCATCTTTATCTTTTGCATTTGTAGATACCTTAACAGAGAAATCAGCGTTTTTATAATTGTCTACAAGGGCTTGCTTAACCTCGAAGTCAGTAACATGAACTTTAGGACGAGCAAGAATAGACACCGGACGTTCTATACCAGAATATTTCCAGTAGTCTTGTCCTTCCATATAAGAACCGTCAGAAAAACGGTATACCTCGACAGCGATTTTGTTCTCCTCACCTCTTTTTATATAAGAGGTAATGTCGAACTCGCTTGTCATACGACTATCTTCACTATAACCAACTTTTTGTCCGTTAACCCACACATAATATGCAGACTCCACACCTCCAAAACGTAAAATGACATCCATGTCATTCCATGCCGCAGGGACGGTAAAAGTACGAACATAAGAGCCCACAGGGTTGTATGTATGAGGCACAAAAGGGGGTTGTTCATGGAAAGGATAACGTGTATCGGTATATATTGGAGAGTCAAAGCCTTGCAACTCCCAACTTCCGGGAACATCTATATTCTTCCATGAAGATACGTCGTATCCCATCTCATAAAAATTTACAGGACGAGCCTCCGGAGTTTTCACATAATTAAATTTCCACACTCCATCGAGCGACTCTACACGTTCTGTTTTCCCTTTAGCAAGAGCGTTTGTTTCGCTTTGATAAGGCACAAAATAAGCACGCACAGGCAGTTCATTCACAGAATTTATAAATGGGTTTTCCCATTCAAGCCTCTCAGGAACTTGTGCTGAAGCCACTCCCAAAGCCATCAGAAGCGAGAGCGACAGTAAACATAGTTTTTTCATATAAATATTTTGATATTAGGTTTTTCCAGTTTAGATTTATAACGTCAAAGATACGAGAAATATTTGAAACTGCCAACATAAAACGAGACACTCCGTCATAGACAGCGTGCCTCGTTTTACGCCTTAATTATTAAATATTAATGAATTCCGAATAAGAGCTTCTCTTCTGGTGTCAAACCGCACTCTAAAGCTATCGTGCTGTTATATTCTCTTATTTTACCATTCAAGGTAAATAATCGGTATAGCCCCCAAAAACCCAAGCCACCAAATGTTAAATAATAAAATATTTGTTTCCCTATTTGGTTCATTGACCCATAAGACCAACCGAGAAATAGGAACAACACCCATATCATTGTAGGGTCTAATTTTCTTGAATTGAATGCCGATAATCTAACTGTTCGATCTGTTTCAGTCTCCATAATTTTATTTTTATTAGATAAATATATTTACAAATATAAACAAATAAATTATTTATCACAACTTCATATAACAAAAAAGGTCTGCAACTTACGTTGCAGACCTTTGCTCCTCCTTTAGGACTTGAACCTAAGACCCCCTGATTAACAGTCAGGTGCTCTAACCAACTGAGCTAAGGAGGAGTGCTTTGTTATTTATAACGGTGCAAATGTATATACTTTTTATATATCTTCCAAATGTTTTTCAAAATATTTCACTAAGAATTTTTAATGAGACTATGTTATAGTTTGTCTCATGGTGAAGAGAGATATAGCTAATGATATTATTTAATAAACTAACCCTCAAAGCTCTACCACACTTTATTTCTGGTAAAATAGTAAGATCAGCACTTATAAATCGAGAGAAAAGACGACTCTCAGAAACCTCAAAATAATTTGGATGTGAGGGACGAATAACGACAAAAAGAGACCTTTTCATATCGAAAAAAGAATTTTCCATATAGGTATTCTGCGGACAATAGCCCAAAAAAGGAAGTAGCTTAGTCATAAAATAGAGGTGGTATGATGCCTCACCACCATGCAATTTGTCTAAAGAGACGATAGAAGAATAAAGGAAATCGAACAGCAAAGGGTCTGGCTCTACATCTCGCACAATCTTATAAATCACCTCTCCCATAAAAAGAGCAACTGTCGATTTATTTATGTCAAAAACCATACTATCTGGGACATAAGCACGTTTTACTTGCGAGAGACGATGAAACTCCCCTCTCATACTTTTGCTACCCACATAGTCGATCATGGTGAGAGGCTGGAGAGCAATTTTCGATTTGCCAATAAGGGGTCTTCCACTACGAGAACTATTTACATAGCAAGAGATGCGTGCATAGTGTTGTGAGTACATATATACAATGTGTCCGTTATCTCCGTGTTTTATGGTATGCAATATTATAGCACGTGATTTGTACTCCTCTGACATAATTTCTAATTTTGTAGCACAAATATACATAATTTTTTTATACTTTTGTATCATAAAAATAACAATAAATACAGAGATCATGCAATCAATCGAAAATTACGATTTCAAAGGCAAAAGAGCCATCATCCGTGTTGACTTTAACGTCCCTTTAGATGAGAAATTCAATGTTACAGATGCCAGCCGTATTACAGCAGCTGTCCCTACAATAAAAAAAGTATTAAAAGGAGGAGGATCGGTTATCCTTATGTCTCATCTTGGTCGCCCCAAAGGCGGTCCTGAAGATAAATATTCGTTACGTCACATCATTTCAACAATAGAAAAAGAACTTGGCACCAAGGTGCTTTTTGCAGACGATGCAATGGGACCTATTGCCGAAAAGATGACCTCTGAGCTAAAACCGGGACAAGTTCTCCTTTTGGAAAACCTACGTTTTTATAAAGAGGAAGAAGCCGGAGACGAAACATTTTCAAAACGACTTGCCTCTTATGCTGACGTTTATATCAACGACGCATTTGGCACAGCACACCGAGCACACGCCTCTACTACTATAATCGCTAAATTTTTCCCTAAAGATAAGATGTTTGGCGATGTAATAAACGGTGAGTTAGAAGCTATAAAAAAAGCATTCGAAAAACCTCAAAAGCCTTATATGGCAATACTTGGAGGGTCTAAAGTATCCTCTAAAATAACAATTATAGAAACCCTACTGCAAAAGGTAGACAAACTTATCATCGGAGGTGGCATGACATATACATTTCATGCTGCATTAGGCGGCAAAATAGGCGACTCTCTATGTGAGAAAGACCAATTTGACACCGCTCTACGTGTCATTGCTAAGGCTAAAGAACTTGGCGTTGAACTCTTCCTTGCTGTAGACGCTATGGCGATACAAGAGTTTAAAAACGACTCTCCGTCTAAGGTATTCCCAGCTAATGCAATTGCTGATGGATGGGAAGGTGTGGACATCGGACCTGAGACAATAAAGATATTTGACAAGGCTATTGTAGGATGTAAGACTATCCTTTGGAACGGTCCTATGGGCGTTTTCGAAATGGATAACTTTGCTAAAGGCTCTAAAGCTATTGCCCAAGCTATTGCTAAAGCTACTAAAAACGGAGCTTTCTCTCTTATCGGTGGTGGTGACTCTGTTGCGTGCATCAACAAATTTGGCATGGCAGAAGAAGTGAGCTACAACTCAACAGGTGGTGGTGCTTTACTTGAATATATGGAAGGAAAAACACTTCCCGGTATTGCCGCTATATTAAGTAATGAATAATAAACTTTCAAAAATAGAAGTCCTTTTAGCAGTTCTTCATAAAGTTAGAGGAGGTTGTCCATGGGATATAAAACAAACCATGGATAGCCTTAAGCCTCTCACCATTGAAGAGTGTTATGAGCTTGTAGATGCTGTTAACGACCACGACACAGATCATATAAAAGAGGAACTTGGAGATTTATTGATGCACATTTTCTTTTATGCTGAGATTGCTGAGGAACAAAAGAATTTCGACATCGGAGATGTGGCGCAAGCGATAAGTGAAAAACTGATACGTCGTCATCCTCACATCTTTAGTGATGTCACGGTGCATGACGAGAGTGATGTGGCTCGCAACTGGGAAAAGATAAAAATAGAGGAGAAACGGCGTAAAGGAACAAACGAGGGCGTACTTTCTGGCGTTCCATCGTCGTTACCACCTATGATAAAAGCTATACGTATTCAACATAAAGCCGCAGGGGTTGGTTTTGACTGGGAAGACAAAGAAGATATATGGTCTAAACTTTCAGAGGAGATCGCCGAGAGCCGAGATGCTGTAAAACGAGGCTTACAAGAGGATATAGAAGAGGAATTTGGAGATATGCTTTTCACAATCATAAACCTCTCTCGTGCTTATGGGGTCGACCCTGACAATGCGCTTGAAAGATGTAACAGGAAGTTTATCAATAGATTTGGACATATCGAGAAAGGACTTATAAAAAGGAATAAACAATTTGCAGATGCTACAATTCAAGAGATGGAAGAATTATGGTGTGAAGCAAAAAAAACTAAATAATTATGGCACATATAATATCTGTTAGAGGGTACACCCCAAAGATAGGAAAAGATTGTTTCTTGGCAGAGACAGCAACGATTATTGGTGATGTCACAATAGGAGACGGCTCAAGCATCTGGTTTGGTGCTGTCATTCGTGGTGATGTAAACACTATCACCATAGGTAAAAATGTGAATATCCAAGATAATGCTGTTATCCACACTTTATATCAAAAATCTACTACCACAATTGGCGATAACGTATCAATAGCACATAACGCTGTTATACATGGAGCAACCCTTGAACATAATTGTCTTGTAGGCATCGGAGCTGTCGTCCTTGACCATGCAGTCATTGGCGAGGGTTCTATCGTGGCCGCAAATTCGGTCATTCTTTCAGGTGCTGTTGTAGAACCCAATAGCATCTATGCTGGGGTTCCAGCAAAGAAAGTGAAAGATGTATCAGCAGAAACAGCAACAGAGACTGTACAACGCATATCAAACAACTACGCCATGTATGCGTCATGGTATAAGGAAGACAAATAGATATAATTTCATAACAAGAAGCTCTCTAAAAACATTATTAGCTTCTATTAGAAACCAAAATATTATGGAACTACCGTTTTTTTTTCACCCTTACGACAAAAGAGGATTTAGGAGTAAAAGATATAACCAATTTCATAAAAGATTAAGAGTTATACTTTTATCTGTTTTTTTTATACTTTTTATTTATTTGCTATATCTTCTTTGGAGGCTCTACACAAAAGGTTATTAGAGATACCAATATATAAAAACAACCATTCCTATACATTAAGAATGGTTGTTTTATATATCTAATATTAGAAGCAGCCCCTAATATCTTATCGAGAAGTCAAAAACCGATTGATTAGTATACCCTCCTTGAGGTATCGTTCCACAAAAGAAAAAACAATATTCACCAACAGGAAGATCTTCCTTAGGAGTCAATGAGAATTTACCATCACCTAAATCTTTTATTTCACACTGCACCACATCATTATTTCTAACGCCACTATTTGTACCAACCCACATATTAGCCTTACCTGTTTCTAATTCTCGAGTCCCTTTTCTCGGCACTAAATCAACCAACACGAATTCTGTGGGAGCAGAAGTAACTCTAAACCACCAATCACTAAAATGTTGTTGGTTACCACCAAATTTAGAAAAATAAAAAAAGAATGTTGGCTTACTACTACGCAGCATATTCTTAGATTCTTCTTCACTAATCATAGATTTAACCTTTGCAGAAGCAATGCCATAAGAAAATGCAGATGCTAAAGTACGAGTCTTGCTCGAAGAGAATGCTGTTGGCAGAAGAGCTGTTTCAACACCCTCATCATTAATAAAGAATATACCTGTCTTCTCAGACTGATTTTTCATCTCTTCAGATGTTTTCTTTATCATAGCTGAAATGATAGAACTACTCACATTTTTAGATTTAATATCCTTCAAAGCATCAAGCGAGACATCAAATGCCCCAGAAGAATTTTCTATCTTAGATATAATTATTTCTGAACCAAGATCCATCTCGACCATATCGATAACATCTTTATTTGTAAGAGGTTTTGTTTCTTGGGAATAAGATAATTGCACTAAAAATAGCGCAACAACAAACAATAACAGTTTATTCATAAATGATTATTTTATAGATTAATATTACAATATGTTATTTCATAACATTGCAAATATACGATAATAAATATGCTTTATAGCAACAACTCATTATTAATATTTCAAAATCATCAAAATGGGTCATCCAGAGTGTCAAAAAAATGAGGTGAAGTACAGTGTACATATTGTACATAAACTTCGCCTCATTTATATTTAGTGCTTCATTACCTTATAAAAATCATCAAAATTATTGTATTACAAGGCGGACAAGGAGGTAAAAACCGCAGCGTACATAAAGTACGTGAGGATTTTTAACTTGAAGTCCAACGCCGTAAGACGATGATTTTCATAGCTTTCCAAAAAATCATCAAAATTATTGTATTACAAGGCGGACAAGGAGGTAAAAACCGCAGC
>JAVVUK010000035.1:0-5506 GCA_036653215.1 Rikenellaceae bacterium | reverse complement strand
AAGTACGTGAGGATTTTTAACTTGAAGTCCAACGCCGTAAGACGATGATTTTCATGGTTTTTATCCGCAGTGGATAAAGGTAGCTACATACTCCATCATCTTCTCAGGTGTATTAAGCTCTTTACGAAGATTTGTGTCTTTAAAGCCACGTAACATCTTTATTTGACCATCTATCATGCCCTTGCTAAATACGCCATAAGCCTCATAGATCTCTCTTTGACGTTCAAGTTGGTCTGCTGACTCGTTGCAGCAAGTAGGAAGTTGGTTAAATTTAGAAGCGTATGCTTTATTTTTATCATCGTGAATGTTAACTCCGATGTAATGTTCTTTCGCATATTGAACGCTATTTTCCATTGCAAAACCATGACGTGCTGCCACAGCAAGAGATGCAAGAAGAAGATATATGTCTGCTGAAGCGTCTGGACAACGGAACTCTACTGTTTGTTTGTGGCTATAATCAACCTCTGGAGCCATAGGTAGGTCGTTGGCTATGTTAGACATATTTGAAGCGTTATTGATCCAACCAAGTGGCACACGTACAAGAGCCGAACGGTTCATGTCACCCCAAACTATTGTTGTAGGAGCTTCTTGGTGAGGTACAAGGCGGAAATAAGAAGTTGGATTTTGGTTACCAAAAGCACTTATACTTGGAGCAAGCTCAAGGTATCCAGATATTATCTTATAGGCAGCGTCTGTAAGCTTACCATCTTTGATAAGTGTGTTTTTACCATCTTTCATGAGACGTGTATGCACGTGCATTCCGCTACCTGCTTTACCGGCAGTTATTTTTGGAGCGAAAGTTACGTCAAGTCCATATTGGTAAGCAAGGTTACGAATTATATATTTAGCAACCATAAGTTGGTCTGCAGCCTCTTCAAGACGTGTAGGAAGGAACTCTATTTCATTTTGTTCGTATAACTTATCGCCTATCATGAAGTTGCCCACCTCTGAGTGTCCATATTTTATAAGTCCACCTGCTTGAGCAATCATCTGCATCACTTCAGCTCTAAATTGCTCTGTTTTGTTAAATGGAGCCGACTCATGATAGCCTCGTTGATCAGGGATATTAAATAGATCTTCTTTTTCTGCTATTACATAATATTCAAGTTCACCCATTACTTCATACTCCATGCCTGTAACTTCTTTTAGAGCCTTATGGGCTTTGCGAAGTACATTTTCAGGAGCAGACTCAAGAGGCACCCCGTCTTTTGTGAAGTAGCTACATAATATATCAAGAGTAGGAACTGAGGCAAAAGGATTTACAAAAGCAGTGCTAAAACGAGGCACTACATATAAGTCGCTACAATCGGCATCTACAAATGGAAATAAGCTCGATCCGTCAACACGCTCTCCAGTAGACAATACAAGGTCTAAGTGTTCAAGGTCGTTAATAATAAAATTTAATGTTTTAAGTCTTCCATCAGCACCGCTGTAACGAAGATTAATCATCTCAACACCATTTTTCACAACAAAATTAATAATATCCTGCTTTGTGAATTCACGTGCTGGCTTACCGATAAATTTAACTATCGGATTTGGATTTAATTCAATATTCTTATTCATTTTACCTTATTTGTTAGTGTAATTTTATATAATGGTAGCAAAGGTATGTATTTTTTGCCACGTAACAAACTATTTCTCTCTTTTTCCACTAAAAGCAGGAAGTCTTAATTTATATTTAACAACCAAAACACGTATCAGTATGATTGACAGTATAGTAACAATCTGTATGGTTATAGATCCAACAGACAGAAAAGTAAGTATTGCAAATATCAAACCACCAAAAACGCTCGCCGTAGCATAAATATCCTCACGGAAAATTAGAGGCACTTCATTTATCAGAACATCACGCATCACACCACCGATACTTCCTGTCACAGTTCCCAATATTATAGCAAGGAGCATGGAATGCCCCATTTCAAGAGTCACAACAATCCCTGTCACAGTAAAAAGACCAAGTCCCACAGCGTCAAAGATGAAGAAGGTATATTCTAACTTCACAAGCCAATGGCGAAAAAGAATTACTATCACCAATCCTAAAACGGTACATATAAGAAACGAGGGCGAAGAAAGCCAAAACACCTCTCTTTGAAGCAGCATATCCCGAACTGTTCCTCCTCCTGTGGCAGTTATAAAGCCCACCACAAAAGCACCAAAAAGATCGAATTTCTTACGTGCAGCAAGGCGTATTCCACTAACAGCAAAAGCTATTGTTCCTAAATACTCGACAATGTCTGTAAATCCCATATTCTATTATTCTGTTTTTATAAGAAGCTATATATTATTGTAACAACAATTGCACCGATAATGAAAAGCCAAAAGCCATCTCGGAAACAGCGTCTATATTTTGCTACAAAGTTACTAAAAAACACTATCTTTGCATCATGGTAGATAATATTGAAGCAGAGATCTTTATCAGAGACAGTTGTGACGGTGTGATAGTTGACGTGCGCACCCCTGCCGAATATGAAATAGGGCACATCGTAAATGCTGAAAATATGCCTCTTTTCACAAACGAAGAAAGGGCTATTGTAGGCACTATATATAAGCAACAAAGCAAAGATAAAGCCGTAGAAAAAGGACTCGAATTTGTAGGTCCCAGAATGGCAGATATGGTTAAGACGTGTCGCAAATTGCTTAGAAAAACAGGCAAAAGCACCATATATCTTTATTGTTGGCGTGGAGGTATGCGCAGCAATAGTGTGGGATGGCTCCTTAAGACAGCCGGCATTGATGTGAAAGTCCTTAGTGGCGGATATAAGGCATATAGACACTCTTTTATTGAAGCTCTGACAAACAAAAGATGGCATTTGATGGTTGTCGGAGGACCAACGGGATGTGGAAAGACATATCTCCTTGAGGCCTTAGCACAACATGGGGAACAGATAATAGACCTTGAAGGCATAGCGAAACACAAAGGGTCGGCATTTGGGAGACACGGATTTACAGAGAAGCAACCCTCATCGGAGCATTTTTCCAACATTCTATATCATGAACTTCTAAAGTTAGAGAGCAGTCGCACTATATGGTGTGAAGGGGAGAGTATGTCTATCGGTCATATATTTATGCCACAAGAGATGTTTAGCACAATCCAAAAATCGCCTTTCATATACTATGAAATTCCGCTTAAAGACCGCATACAACACATCTTCGAAGACTATGGCACCTGCTCAAAAGAGGGGCTTATAGAATGTTTTCAAAAGATAAAAAAAAGACTCGGATACGACCGTGCACAACAAGCTATTGAGGCGGTAGAGAACGATAATCTTCATTTAGCAATAGAAATAGCGATGGCATATTACGATAAGGGGTATTCAAAATCTATCTCTGAGAGACAAGGTTCTATTATAGAGACGGTAAGCCTAACAAAATACGACTTAGAAGAGGCCGCTTTAAGGCTTATAAAAATAAGAAAGATTTATGAAAACGATAATTGACACAAAAGGCAAACTATGTCCAGAGCCATTGATGATGACACGCCGTGCAATAAAAGAGGCTGCCAATGGTGACAACATAGAGGTTATTACAGATAATGAGACAGCTTGCAAAAACGTATGCAGCTATCTTAAAGAGCTTAAAATAGGATTTCTTGAGCAGGGAGGACACATAAGTTTTATTGTAGGAAACAAAGACCTGTCTCTTTTAGAACCAACACCTATATGTCCTGTTAAATCTATAAACAACAATGGATATGTAATAGTAATAAAATCGGAGACTATGGGCAGTGATGACCCTGTTTTGGGGAAGATGCTGATGAGGGCTTTCTTAAATACCGTTGCAGACTCAGACAAGCTCCCACAAACGATTTTAATGTATAACGGAGGCATAAAATTAGCAACAATTGGCAGCGATACCTCACGCACCTTATCCAAACTCGAAGAGAAAGGCGTTGAGGTCATAATTTGCGGCACGTGTGTCGACTTCTACCAACTAAAAGACACTATTAATATAGGTACTATAAGCAATATGTTTGTTATTGCAGACACGCTCTCTAAAGCAACAAATGTAGTATACCCATAATGAATAAATATTTTGACAATAGCAGCACCAGTTACCCCAAGCCAATAGAGGTTGCGGATGCTATATATAATCATATAACCAACATTGGAGGCAACTATGGACGTGCCACTTACCAAAGGGCTCTTAAAAACAACACGATAGTAGAGGGAGCTCGTGATGCAATAGCCGAACTTATAGGCGCAAAAAACGGAGACCATGTATTTTGGTGTCAGAGCGCAACTATGGCATCTAACATCATCCTCAACAGCTTAGACCTACAAGGGAAGAGAGTCTTAGTATCTCCATTAGAGCATAATGCTGTGATGCGTCCTTTGGAGCATATCGGAGCATCATGGACAACACTACCCTCTCTCTCCGATGGAACGATAGACATCGAAAAGTTAAAAGAAATATCTCTTGAAGATGTTGATCTTATAATCATAAACCTTGTTAGTAACGTAAACGGAGTGATACAGCCTTTAAAGGAGGTTGCACAATGGGCTGGGGAGACCCCTATCATGGTCGACTCTTCACAAGCATTGGGAAACATAAATATAGATGTTACAAAAGAGAATATAAACTATCTTATCTTCACCACACATAAAGGACTCTTTGGCGTTCCAGGACTTGGCGGATATTATGTTAAAGACACCAAAAACATAAGACCTTTTGTATATGGAGGCACTGGCTCAAGCTCGGAGAGCTATCTCATGCCAACCACATATCCTGATAGGCAAGAAGCAGGCACTCCTAACATAGTCGGCATAGTCGGGCTTGACGCTGCACTAAAACACAAACCTAAAAGCGAACATACAAAAGAAGATACTCTTGCTCTTATTCAAGGAGTAAAAGATATTGATGGTATCAAGGTGTTCTGTGCAAATAACCCTTTATATCAAGGGGATCTTTTCTCATTCACACATCATAGCATCAACGGATCTGAATTTATGTATCGCCTACAAAGCGTATATGGAATAGAATGTCGCTATGGACACCACTGCGCACCACTTGCCCACAAGAGCATAGGTAGCTTTAACACAGGGACTGTAAGGATCTCTCTATCACCATACCACACTAAAGAAGACATTGTCTATTTGTTAAACGCTATAAAAGAGATAAGTAATGAAACTCATAGTATTTAAAAATGTACGAGAGGCAACCAAAGCCGATACTGCGTGTAAAGAGATGGGCATCGAAGCGGCACTTGTCGCCATACCCAAAGAGATTTCGTCCGCCTGCGGAATAGGACTTCGTATAGACGAAAGTCAAGAAGAGGCTTTAAAACAATGTATAGATAATATAGGTATAACATATACAACATATAAATTATAATGGAAGAACAATTTGATTTGCTATCCACCGTTGAATATGGCGGTTGCTCGGCAAAGCTATCACCAAAAGAATTAACAGAACTACTTAAAGCTATACCTATAATTCAAGATAGCAACATCATGGTAGATGTATCTACACATGACGATGCTGGCGTTTATAGACTAAACGACACAAC
>JAVVUK010000034.1:0-15328 GCA_036653215.1 Rikenellaceae bacterium | reverse complement strand
TCATCACATTGCCCATATCCTAAGAACCCAGCCCATGGATGGGTCGCTCCCCATACAGATATGCAACGACATCCAACTATGGAGGCTATGTGCATAGCTCCAGAATCCATGCTCACGAGAGCGTCAAGGTGGCTCATAAGAGCCTTCTCCCCGTCAAGGCGCACCTTCCCGAATACTCCTATCGCATTTTTGGTTGAGGTTACAATCTCGTCGACAATAGCTTTCTCTTCTCCTCCTCCACTAAATATAAATACACGGTCTTCAGCCCGTTGACTAAGAAGTCTTATAAGTTCACGGCTTTTGTCTATGGGATATGCCTTGCCTCTATGTTGGGCAAATGGAGCTATGCCATACCAATGACCTTTCTTCTCTTCTCTAAAGGCTTCGGGAAGTGGCAAGATGCTTTTTGTTCCACGTGGAGGGAGATCTACTGATAGGTTGCTATCTCGGAAGACATCACAATATCTCTCGATAGAACTTTTTAGTTGTTTTCGAAGTTTACCGCATACTAAATTTCTCTTTTCCTTACGTCCTTTGTCTATGATGTGGCATGGAACGCCCGAAATTTGGAAAAATAAAACAAGTAGTTTGCTTCGCAAAACGTCGTGCAGATCTAAAATAATATCAAAATGCTCTTTGCGAAGGGTCATAAAGAGCCTAAAGATGCCTATGACACCTTTATAATCGTCAAATTTTATACCTATTGTTTTAATATTATCTCCTTTGTCGAAAAGAGGGGTTAGCCATCCTTGCGTTAAGACAACAAACTCATCTCGTGGATTTTCTTTAGCCACAGATGCAACAACGGGCGAAGTCATTGCGACATCGCCCATTGCGGAAAACCGGATTATAAGATATTTCATATTTTATAATGGTAATGATTTTATTTCTTGTAAAGCACAGGGTTTAGAAGAGGGTCATTATACATCTTCATTTGTTTATATACTTTCATATAACGACGACCAGCCTCGATATCTTCAATGAGTTCCTCGATAGCTGTTGAGAGGTCTTGACGTTGTTCGAGAAGGGTGTTTAGCTTCTTCTCACACGCTGCACGTTGTTCGGCAGAGCTCTCTTTACGTAAAGATTCTGTCCTCATATGATATATTTTCAGAGCTAAAATAGAAAGCCTGTCTATGCTCCAAGCAGGAGTCTCAGTATTGATGCGTGCTCCGCTTAGGTGTTTTATATCTTTATATTTCTCAAGGAAATAAGAGTCTATATATTCCACCATGTCGGTACGATCTTGGTTTGAAGCGTCGATACGTCTCTTAATCTTTAGAGCCTCAATAGGATCTATGTTAGGATCACGTATAATGTCTTCTAAGTGCCATTGTACTATGTCGATCCAGTTTTTTGCAAATAGCAAATGTTCTAACCCTGCTTTTTCGTAAGGGTTAGCTACTTTAGCATCAACGTCATCGGTAATGTGGTATTTCACAATCGCCTTGTCGAAGAGCTCGTTACATAACTCTGAAAATTTCATAAGCCATTATTATTTTGTTATTGTAATAGATTCTATTTTGTCTCCTGCTCTTATAGCATCGATGACTTCTAAGCCCTCATATACCTTGCCGAAACAAGTGTGCACCCCATCTAGGTGAGATGTGTTTTCACGGCTGTGGCATATAAAAAATTGAGAACCTCCGGTGTCACGTCCAGCGTGTGCCATAGACAACACTCCACGATCGTGATATTGGTTTGCGCCTTTAGTTTCACATTTTATAGTGTAGCCCGGACCTCCGCAACCTGTGCCATCGGGACAGCCGCCTTGTATTACAAAATTTGGTATTACACGGTGGAAGGTTAAGCCGTTGTAAAATCCACTTTCGGCAAGTTTACAAAAATTGTCTACCGTACCGGGAGCATCGTTATCGTAGAATTCTACTTTCATGACCCCTTTTTCTGTTTTTATCTCTGCTTTTCTCATAATTTCTTTATTTGTTTTAAAAGCTGTCTAAATTTCATTAAGGAAGTTTAAACAGCTTTTTTATTTTATGTATGTGTCTAATTTCTAAGGGCATTTAGAGTGTCCGCATGAGGTACATACAAGACATCCCTCTTGGAAGACCACTGCTTCTTCACCACACTCAGAACATTGTTTGCTCACTTTGGTGCCAGATGGTACATATTTAGAAAGAGCACGTGCAACCCCATTTTTCCATGTGTTAATGAAATCACTGTCAAAATGAAGCGATGAGACAAGTGTAACGACTTGTACAATAGGCATTCCGTTGCGTAATACGCCAGAAATAAGTTTGGCGTAATTCCAAAATTCCTCATTAAACATTCGTGAGATACCGCCAATGAAGTTTGGGTATCCGTAGTTGTCTGTATATTTAAAGTCGTAACGTTTGTTTCCGTCGATCTCTTTTACCTTAACCAATTTCCCATGTTTCACATATTTAGGAATTAGAAGAGCATCTTCTTCTATCTTACCAGTAAAAATCTCGTATGGGCGGTTGTTGTATAGACCTACAAAGGCGATCCAACTCTCTTTGCCGTTTGTGAAACGTACCACGTCGGCATCAAGCTCAATAGGACGTTTCAGCCCGCTACTTGCAAGATCTGTTGTTTTAGGCTTTTTGTCGCTCTCTTTTGCCGATATAAGAACTCCGTCTCGACATCCGTCACGATATACGGTGATCCCTTTACACCCAGACTCCCATGCTGTTTGATATACTTTAGAGACAAGCTCTTCGGTAGCATTGTTTGGTAGGTTTACGGTGACAGAAATAGAGTGGTCTACCCATTTTTGTATTGCTCCTTGAAGCCTTACCTTGCTGACCCAGTCTATGTCGTCTGCCGTAGCTTTGAAGTATGGTGATTGTTTAGCTAATGTTTCTACTTCTTCGATGGTCATGGCCTTAAGGGCTTCTTGTGAGAAACCGTTTATCTCAGCCCACACTAAGAATTTGTGGTGGAATACTATATGTTCAACATAGGCATCTCCAACCTCATTAACAAAACTTACTTGTACATCTTTGTCGTTAGGGTTCACCTTACGACGACGTTTATAGAAAGGTTTGAAGACAGGCTCCACCCCAGATGTGGTTTGACACATAAGGCTTGTAGAACCCGTAGGGGCGATAGTCAATAGGGCTATGTTACGACGACCATATTTACACATATCGTTATAAAGTTCAGGATCTGCTTCTTTGATACGGTTTATCATAGGGTTGTCTATCTCACGTTCTGATGCGTAGATAGGAAATGCGCCTCTTTCTTGTGCTAAAGTTACCGATGAGCGGTATGCTGCAAGAGCGAGTGTCTTTTGTACTTCAACGGCAAAGGCGATAGAGTCGTCCGAGCCATAACGAAGACCAAGCGCAGCGAGCATATCTCCCTCTGCTGTGATGCCGAGTCCTGTACGTCGTCCCTCTTGTGCTTTAGTGCGGATTTTGACCCATAATTCTCTTTCCACACGACGGATGTTGTCGTCTTCAGGGTCTTTGTCGATCTTGGCAATTATGCGATCTATCTTTTCAATCTCAAGATCAATAAGGTCGTCCATCATACGCATAGCCTTTGTTACGTGTGTTTTGAACATCTCCGTGTCAAAAGAAGCTTCTTTGGTAAAAGGCTTATTGACATAGCTATATAGGTTTATAGCGATAAGTCGGCAACTATCGTAAGGGCATAATGGAATTTCACCACATGGGTTTGTAGATACGGTCTTAAAACCAAGATCTGCATAGCAGTCGGGAATAGACTCTCTGATTATGGTATCCCAAAATAGAATGCCTGGTTCCGCAGATTGCCAAGCGTTATGTATAATCTTCTTCCATAGTCCTTTAGCGTTTACAGCACGAGATATAGATGGCGTTTTCGAATCAATAGGAAATTGTTGGTTATATTCGGTGTTTTTAATAGCGGCTTTCATAAAGTCGTCGTCTATCTTTACCGATACGTTAGCTCCAGTGACTTTTCCGGGAGTCATCTTTGCGTCTATAAAGTTTTCAGCATCTGGGTGTTTGATAGATAGTGACAACATAAGAGCACCACGACGACCGTCTTGAGCAACCTCACGTGTAGAGTTTGAGTAGCGTTCCATAAAAGGAACAATCCCTGTTGAGGTGAGCGCACTGTTTAATACAGGAGTCCCTGCAGGACGAAGGTGAGATAAGTCGTGACCAACGCCTCCACGTCTTTTCATAAGTTGTACTTGCTCTTCATCTATGCGGATTATCCCTCCGTAAGAGTCAGCATTTTTTTGGTGCCCTATGACAAAGCAGTTTGATAGAGAGGCAATTTGTATGTTATTTCCAATACCAGTCATGGGACCACCTTGAGGTATTATATACTTAAATTCAGAAATTAAGTCAAACACCTCTTTATTACTCATAGGGTTTGGATATTTATTCTCAATACGTACAATCTCATCGGCAATTCTTATGTGCATATCTGCGGGAGACTTCTCGAAGATGTTGCCATACGAGTCTTTTAAGGCATACTTGCCTATCCAAACTGTCGAGGCAAGCTCGTCGCCTTTAAAATAATTCTTAGTATATCCTACGACCTCTTCATAGGCATACTTTTTCTCATTATCCATTGTAAAAATGTATTATGTGGTTATAAAAATCAATTAACAGCTTGAAAAACAATTCATTAACATAGTAGCTTAGAAGTGTTTTTCGATAGGTGTAAAGATAGTAAGATTTCTAAAAGTAAAAAGATAAAAGTGAAAAAAAGTTTTCTATTTATCTCTAAAGGCTTTGCTGACGATACTTTAAGAAGTTGTTTTGATTCCATTTCGTATAAAATCAAAACAACTTCTATGATATAATAATTATTTCTTATCGTGATCCCGACATAACAACGCTCACTTTTTCGACGAGTCCGCCAAGTGGAGGGTTGCATTTGCTGATCTTGACTTCAAGTTCTTCAACAATAGGATATTCTTTTAATATCCTATCTATTATACGTTTAGCTACGTGTTCTATGATGTGCGAGGTTATCGCCATTTCCTGTCTCACGAGTCGATATATATCAAGGTAGCTCACAGTGTCGTTTATGTTGTCGCTCTTGGTAGCTTCCTTAAGTTCACATATATAGCTTAACGATACAAGAAAACGATTTCCTACAATTTGCTCCTCTTTATAGCAGCCATGGAAGGCATAAACCTCCATATTTTCTATTATTATTTTACTCTTCATCTTAATGTTGTTGAACTGCAAAAGTACCTTTTTTTGTAAACTTAACAAAATTGTGTATATTTGCGGTCAAATAAATTGTACTATGTCAGAAAAACAAAGGACTATAAGTCAGCCTGTAACCTTCAAGGGTAAGGGGTTACATACGGGAGTAACAGTTACTATGACCGTTAATCCGGCGGAAGATAATAACGGTATAAAGTTTAGACGTACCGACCTTCCAGAAACCCCTATTGTTAATGCGTTAGCAGAATTTGTAACTTCTACTTCACGTGGAACAACGATAGAAAGTGGTGATGCAAAAGTTTGCACAATCGAGCATCTTATGTACTCTTTATATACTTGTGAGATAGATAATGCCTTAATCGATATTGATGCTTCGGAGGTCCCTATTATGGATGGTTCGGCAAGAGAATATGTAAACACATTTACCGAAGTAGGCACAACAGAACAAGACGCAGAACGTAAATATTACGAGATATCTCACAAATGTATCTTTGAAAATGAAGCTACACGTACGGAGATAACAGCATATCCAGACGATGAATTTTCTATCGACCTAAATGTAGACTTTAACTCTAAAATAATAGGAAAACAATATGCTATGCTTAACTCTAAGATAGATAGCATAACACAAATTGCCCCATGTCGTACTTTCGTTTTCCTACACGAGATAGAACCCCTAATTAATGCTGGGCTTATAAAAGGAGGTGATGTAGATAACGCTATCGTTATTGTCGAAAAGCCTATTCCTGATGACGTAAAAGAGCGTATAGCGACAATCTTTAACAAAAAAGATATTGACGTTACAAGTCAAGGATACCTAAATCATCTTGAACTTCGTCATGAAAATGAGATTGCTCGTCATAAACTGATAGACCTTATTGGTGACCTATATCTTTGTGGTGTTCGTCTTAAAGGTAAAGTCTTTGCTAAATGTCCGGGACACTTCGCAAATACCGAATTTGCGAAAATAGTACGTAAACGTATCAAGGCGGATAACAACAAGTGCCCATTCAAATACGATCCTAACGTTGAGCCTCTATACGACATCAACAGAATACGTCTTACACTGCCTCACCGTCCTCCATTCTTACTTATAGATAAAATTATGGAGATGACAGAAGACAGTATTGTCGGAGTGAAAAATGTAACCATGAATGAGCCTTTCTTTGTGGGACACTTCCCTTCAGAACCTGTCATGCCGGGTGTGCTTATTGTTGAGGCTATGGCACAATGTGGTGGCATCTTGGCACTTAGCACCGTTGATGATCCTGAATGTTACTCTACATATTTCCTTAAGATAGACGGGGTTAAGTTTAAGAATAAAACCGTTCCCGGAGACACTTTAATATTCGTATTGAAACTTACAGAACCAATAAGAAGAGGTATCGTTAAGATGTTTGCTCAGGCTTTTGTGGGCGACAAATTGGCGTGCGAAGCCTCACTGATGGCTCAGATCTCGAAAAATAAGTAATAACAATAGTTTTTAAAACTTAAATAATTATGATTAGCAACTTAGCTTATGTACATCCCGATGCACAAATAGGGAAAAATGTAGTTATTGAGCCTTTCGCTTATGTGGCAGGAGATGTCATTATAGGTGATGATACATATCTTGCCCCCAATGCAGTAATCCTCGATGGTGCAAGAATAGGTAAAGGTTGTAAAATACACTCTGGAGCTGTTATCTCTGGCACTCCTCAAGATCTTAAATTCAAAGGAGAGAAGACCTTAGCTGTTTTGGGTGATAATTGTACTGTGCGTGAAGCAGCGACCATAAATCGTGGTACCGCAGCCAAAGGACAGACCATATTAGGAAATAACTGTCTTGTGATGGCATACGCTCACGTGGCTCACGATTGTGAGATCGGAGATAATGTGATATTGGTAAATAATGTTTCTATCGCTGGGGAAGTGGTAATAGGAAACTGGGTAATATTAGGAGGACACTCTGCAATACATCAATTTGTGCGTATTGGCGACCACGCAATGACTGCTGGTGGAGCGTTGGTAGGCAAAGACATCCCTCCATATGTTATGGCTGGTCACTTAGTTTCCGATTATAAAGGCATAAATAGCATAGGGCTGAAACGTCGTGGGTTTACAAGCGACGACATAAACACCATACAAAGCATATACCGTATCCTTATGAGTGAAGGACTAAATACTACTCAAGCCTGTGAAGAGGTGCAACGTGAAATACCTGATTGCAAGTATAAAACAGAGATTTTGGAGTTTGTGGTAAGTTCTAAGCGAGGCATAATGCGTTAAATTAGCTATATAAATTGCTTTTTCGGCGTTACGCTTTAATTCTAAAATGCTCATGTACTTGATGTACACTCCGCTTTTATAATAAAACGTCCAGCGTCCATAAAAAAATAGGGGGTCTCACGACCGCCTATTTTTTTGTTTTGAGAGATCTCAAAACTACTAACCCAAACTTAAATAAATGAAGAAACCTTGTTTTTTGTTATAAAGAACGTTTGTTATGGAATACTTTTTTGCTATCTTTAGTGTTACAAGTAGTGTGCCACAAGTGAAAAAGAAGAGTAAAAATTAAAAAAATACTATTATTATGCTAAAGATTAATAATTATGTATACATTTGCACGACCATTTGCAAATAACAGTATTATAAACATATTATCAATAGCTATGCCAAAATTATCACAAAAGGCAATTGAGATGCCTGCATCGCCTATTCGTAGGCTTGTTCCATACGCCACTGCGGCTAAGAAACGTGGTATTCACGTATTACATCTAAATATCGGTCAGCCTGATATTGACGCACCACAGGTGGCTGTTGATGCTATTAGAAACTTAACATCAAATGCGGTTGCGTATACCTTTTCGGAGGGTATTCCTTCTTACCAAGCTGGTTTAGTAGGATATTATAAAAAGAATAATATCGCTTTAGACCCTAAAGACATTATGGTTACCACAGGTGGTTCGGAAGCTTTGCTTCTTACCTTTGCGGCGTGTTTTAACCCTGATGATGAGGTGATAATCCCTGAGCCTTTTTATGCGAACTACAACGGTTTTGCAAAACAAACAGGCATTAAGGTTGTTCCTATCACTGCAAGTATCAAAAATGACTTTGCTCTTCCTCCAATGGCGGATTTTGAGAAGAAAATTACTCCTAAGACAAAGGCTATAATGATCTGTAATCCTTCAAATCCAACAGGGTATGTATATTCTAAAGATGAGATGGAGCAGCTTCGTGCCATTGCTTTAAAACACGATCTTTTCTTAATTGCAGACGAGGTATATCGTGAGTTTTGCTATGATGGCAACAAGCCGATCTCTGTTTTGGAGCTTAGTGGGCTTGAAAATAACGCTATCCTTATAGACTCGGTGTCAAAAAGATATAGTATGTGTGGAGCTCGTGTGGGAGCTATCGTAACACGTAACAAAGAACTGATAACTTCTCTTATGAAATTTGCTCAAGCACGTCTTTGCCCTCCATATTTTGGACAAAAGGCTGCTGAAGCGGCTCTTGACACACCACAAGATTACTTCGATTCTGTGAAAGCTGAATATGTAGCACGTCGTAACTATCTTGTAAAAGCTCTAAATGAGATTGAGGGTGTATATTGTCCTATGCCAAAAGGTGCTTTTTATGCTGTGGTGAGCCTTCCTGTTGACGATGCCGATGTCTTTGCTCAATGGATGTTAGAGGAATTTGAGTATAAAGGAAATACAGTTATGGTAGCTCCAGCAAGTGGATTTTACTCTACTCCTGGTCAAGGGAAAAACGAGGTTCGTGTTGCTTATGTCATTGAGATACCCGAACTTCAAAAGGCTGTTGAGGCTTTAAAAGTGGCTTTAAAAGAATATAACAAAAGGTAATAAAAGATTAATAGGTTTTTAGTGAAAATAGGGGAGGTGTAAAAACCTCTCCTATTTTTATTTGTACCATATCGGTGTTATAATAGTCTCTAAGAATAATTACAAATAGACCCCTGCTACAACAACTTGTAGCAGGGGTCTATTTGTTAAATAAAGGCTCTTATGACCTTTTTATACAGACAATAGATATGTTATCTTAAACGGATCCTTTCACCAACACGAGGGGTCTCACCACGTGCCTTGTCGTTTAAGTTGCATAACCATTTGTGACTTATGCCGTAACGTTGAGAGATAAGGTACATAGTCTCACCCTCTTTCATGACGTGGTAGTTAAGCCCCTTAGGTCCTTTGGATGCCTTACGTTGTATGTACACCACTTTCCCAACAGGAGCATCTACCTTAGCATCGTTGTAACGAGCCAGTTTCTCGGCTTTCATGTTTAACCTTTCAGCAAGAGAGGTATATGTGTCGCCAACCACAGAAAGAACAAAGTCGCTCTTGTTGTTACGGTATACCTTCATGCCTCCAAAGGTGTATTTAGGCTCAAGGACAAAGTTATCTTCGATCTCTGTGCGAGTCTCAGGCTTATCTTTAACAACATCTTTATTAAGCGATTCTTTAAACATAGGGTTATATCCTTTGTCAAGTTGCGCAAGGTCGTATCTTTCAATAATATCAAGCAGAAGATAGGCATATCGTGGATTTGTAGCATATCCCGATTTTTTTAACCCATGAGCCCACCCTTCATAATCTTTAGGATTTATATCAAAAAGAAACGCATATCGACGATTGCTCTTTAGGAAAACAGAGTGGTCGTTATAAGAGTCTTCAACAGAGGGATATACCCTAAAACACTCTTGTGCCTCGTCGTCGTCATGATATGTCTTCCCTCCGGTCCATGTGGTTTTGCATTTTATGCCGAAGTGGTTGTTGGCCTCTGTTGCCAAACGGCTTTTCCCATACCCCGACTCCAAGAGTCCTTGAGCTATCGTTATGCTTGCAGGGATCCCATATTGATCCATCTCCTTGATGGCTAATTTGGCGTATTTGTTTATGTAAATTGCAGCTAACTCATCCTTTGTTTGGGCATAAGAACCTGAGAAAGAGGTTAAGAGCAGCAAAAATAAAATTAGTTTCTTCATTATATCTTTTCTAAAGTATCTACCATAAGTCGCCAAAACATATCGACTGTTTTTATATCTATCTTCTCGGCAGGAGAATGCACCCTACGTAAGGTAGGACCCACAGACACCATTTCTAAATCTGGGTATTTCTCTAATATGAGACCACACTCAAGTCCTGCGTGTACTGCTTTTACAGCCATATCTCTGCCAAATAGCTTCTTGTAACTTTCACAAAAGTGAGTCAGTAATTCAGACTTCGTGATAGGTGTCCATCCTGGATAGCCGTGTGAATGTGTCACGTGGGCTCCATAACGTATAAAGAGCTCTTCCATAACTTTAGACAACGCTATCTTACGGCTCTCTACCGAGCTTCTCTGACTTGTGACGATATGTAACTCCTTGCCAACACGCTTAACAGAGGCAAGGTTTGTCGATGTCTCAACAAAATTTGGGATGTCTGGGCTCATCGCTGTAACACCATTTGGGGTAACAACGATTGATGTTAATATGTCTTTTATAAATTTATCATCAAACACAGAATTGGAAAATTCGTTTTCCAAAGAAAGAGAAATCTCCATATCTGGCTCCGTGATAGAATATTCAGATTTTAAGACTTTGACATAACGGCTAAAAGTCTCTTTAAACCTATCTGCCTCGTCTCTATGGAGTTGGAAAGAGCAAAACGCCTCACGTGGAATAGCGTTTCTAAGGTTGCCGCCTTCTATATTTACTATCTCAAAATGAAAATCATTCCAATTTTCAAAAAACAAACGAGCCAAAGCCCTATTCGCATTAGCAAACCCTTTGTTTATATCATCACCAGAGTGTCCTCCTTGTAAGCCACGAACATCAATACGCATGGGTATATATCCTTGCGTGGCAGGCTTCTCTTTTACCTCAAAAGAAGCCACTGTATCTATCCCTCCGGCACAACCTATAAATATCTCACCTTCATCTTCAGAGTCTAAGTTTATAAGATATTTGCCACTCAAAATAGAACTGCCCAGATTGTTAGCACCGCTCATGCTTGTCTCCTCATCGATGGTGAAAAGAGCCTCCAAAGCAGGGTGAGCAATAGTCTTTGATGCAAGGATAGCCATAGCTATGGCAACCCCAATGCCACAGTCGGCACCAAGCGTTGTTCCACGTGCTTTTACCCATCCGTCTTCCACATAAGCATCAATAGGATCGTTTTCAAAATCGAATTCTACATCCGCATTTTTCTCACATACCATATCGAGATGACTCTGTAAAATTGTAATTGGAGAGCCTTCCTTGCCTTTTGTGGCAGGCTTATATATTACGGTGTTCCCTATCTTATCTGTTTTAAAACTAAGACCTTGCTCGGTGGCAAATTTGTGGATATAGGCAGTTATCTTCTCCTCTTTTTTTGAGGGACGAGGGGTTTGTGTTATCTCATAAAAGTAACGCCAAATTTCTTTGGGTTCTAAGTCGGTTATTGTCATTATAGAAATCTTTTTTGATATTTATGACAAGTCGGCTCTTCTCCTATGTTGTCGTAATATCGTTGATGATACCCTTCGGCACTATAAAAAGGAGAACGTGGAACGATCTTCGTCTGTACATCATAACCCAAACCTTTGAGGATAGTAATTATCTTTTCAGCAGTCTGTTTCTCATTTTCATCGGCATAATAAACCTCTGAACGATATTGAGTTCCTTTGTCTATTCCTTGTCTATTTAGTTGAGTAGGGTCGTGTATCTCCATAAATAATTTTAGAAGAGTTTCATAATCTGTTTTTGTAGGATCATAGACGATCTTTACAGCCTCAGCATGACCTGTGGTACCTGTTTTTACTTGTTGGTAAGTAGGGTTCTCAACCGTTCCAGCAGTGAAGCCAGACTCCACAGAAAGAACTCCTTCTGCACGTCGCATATAGTATTCCACTCCCCAAAAGCATCCTCCTGCAAAAATAGCCTCTTTCATATTATTTATTTGTTATTGTTATTATTATTTCGTCTTGGGGCCCCTTTAGGTCTTGTATTTTGTTGCCCTCCTTTTGTGTTAGGTTGCTTTACTCCATATTGACCTCTCGAAATTGGTGCCGCACTTTTTTTATTATTCGAATTACAATTTGGCTTGTTGCGTCCGCTATTTGAAGTAGCATTTGTCGAGCCACTACGCTGTTGTATGGCTTTTTTACTGCTATAATCGAGCTTTGTCTTGTCAAGGACAGACTCTTGGAGAATAATTTCCCCATCTGTAAAATTCTTAATGTCGTTTATAATAACGTCATTGCATGGGTATTCTTGATTATATTCATAAGACTTAAACTTCATGAACTTAGCCACATCTCCAGCAACAGATTGTACATGAGCAGCATCATCGACCCCTTTTAATTTATTTAAGACCTCACGTATGTTATTCCCATATTGTTTGTGAGTAAATCGCTTTTTAGGATATTCCAAACGTCTTGGTTTCATAACCAAAGCCTCTTTTGTAGGTTTATCATAAGGACTATCTATGTCAAGCTTAAAATCGGACATGATAAACAAATGATCCCATAATTTATGTCTAAATATAGGAGAGTCTCGTAAAGCAGGGTTTACATTTCCCATAATATCTATTACTCTTAAAACAGCAGCATTCAAGACCTCTTTATCGTGAATATCGCTTAAAGCTTTGATGATGTTATAGATGTGACGCCCATATTCAGGTAAAAGGAGACGTTCTCTTGTGGAATTGTAATTTTTATTAAGCATTATATGTATATGTAAAAATAATTGTAAAAAACTTGTAATAAATTACAATAATACATTGTAATTTGCCTATATTTGTCACATAAATTTTCCGAATGAGGATTGTGGCAGAATTTATGTAGCAAATATAGACAATATTTTTATCTTATAATCCTATTATGTGCAAAATATCCAGAATATTAGTGATTGACAACAATCGTTGCGTCACCAAGCAGCTCAAGGAATTGCTTGAGTATGAGAAATATAGCGTTGTCATAGCAGGAGATGCTACTGAAGCTGAAAGTGCCCTTAAAGTCGGAACATTTGATCTAATCATTTGTGATGCTGATATTAAAGTGTCGAACGTAAAATATGCTTACGAGCATTATCTTGAGTTATTTCCACAAAGCAATGTAATTCTTCTTGCGGAAAAGCCAAATACGGATTGGATAATATATGCTATAAAAAAAGGGGTATATGATATTATATGTAAACCCATACAAAGCCCAAATAAACTCTTTTCTGATATTAGGGATATCACAAATTATGCCGAAGAAGAAAAAGGAAGAGTTCCCTCTATAAAACAAAAAGATAAGACCCCTATAACCAATGCTCCTATAATAATAGGCGACTGTAAACATACAACACGCCTCAAAGAGATGATTAGCATAGTTGCTCCGACAGATGCAAGGGTCTTAATAATGGGAGCAAATGGAACAGGCAAGGAGCTTGTTGCAAAGTGTATACATGCCCAAAGTACTCGGCGGGATATGCCTCTGATAGAGGTCAATTGTGCTGCCATACCAAATGAACTTATCGAAAGTGAGATGTTTGGGCACGAAAAAGGATCTTTTACAGGGGCGATAGGACAACGTAAAGGACGTTTTGAATTAGCGCACGGAGGAACGATATTCCTTGATGAGATAGGCGACATGAGTCTTCAAGCACAGTCTAAATTGTTACGTGTTTTGCAAGAACATCGCATAACCAGAGTTGGCGGAGAGAAAGATTTTGAGGTCGATGTACGTATCATTGCCGCTACAAACAAAAACTTAATTGAGGAGATAGACAATAAAAATTTTAGAGAAGACTTATATCATAGGTTAAGTGTCGTATCTTTTACTGTTCCCTCGTTAGACGATAGGCGTGACGACATTCCTGCTTTGATAAAATACTTTATAAAAGAGATATGCACTCTCTATCACAAGGAGGTGTTGACAATTGATGATGATGCTATTGATATGTTGAAAAATCGTCATTGGAGAGGTAACATAAGAGAGTTGCACAACATGATAGAGCGTCTGATCCTCTTTAGCAAAGAAACGATAACAAGCAGAGAAATACGTATTTATATAGATAATTTACTCGAATAAGAGATAAAAACGTTGTTTTGTAGATAGAAACAGAATATCTTTGCATAAAATAAAGGGTAACTTATGAATAAGATTTTCTATATTATCGTCATCTTAACAATGACAATCACGACGTTAACAAGTTGTAATGACGAATTTCCACAAGAGCCAAAAACAGATCCTTATTTCAATATCATAGCTTCAAGCACAACGGTGCCTTTAGGTGGTAGTGGTGTATTTACAATTAGATTAGACCGTGATGTCGAAAGCGATGTGAATTTTACTATCTCTTCAAATAACCCTGCTTTATCTCTTAAAAAGACATCGGGTACAATAGATACTAATAATAAAGGTAGAGAGGCAAAAATAGACTTTACCACCTCTGCAGAAGCAGAAGCGATAGTCACTATAACTTCCGACTATCCGGGTGCAAGGTATGTAACTAAAGACGTTAAGATAAAAATCGTAAAACCTATTCTTTCTTTTTCCGGTTCAAAAAGCTGTATCATAGGAGCCGCATCCTATATTACAGTATCTTCAAACATGGAGGTCGCAGAAGACGTACAGATAACCATTACTTCGAATAATCTTGATATATTAACAACCCCTAAAACGATGATTTTGCCTAAAGGGAAAAAAGTCATCAGCAGTCAAGCTTTAGGTGTTGCTGTTGGTGAAGCTATCGTCACCGTTACCACAAAAAACGGCAATGTCGTCTTCGCTGAAAAAGACGGAGCCAAATTAAACACTCTTACAATCGCTGTTCTCCCTATTCCTGCCGACATCTCTATAATGGGCGATAAAAATGCAAAGGTAGGAGATGATGTCGTTTTTAAGATCATATCAGATATAGCAATGACTGAAGATGTGACATTTACAGTCACCTCTTCAAATATAGATGCCGTTACAGCTCCAGAGACCCTAACCATGACAAAAGGAACGATGGAAATAGAAGGTTCTTATCACGCTGTAAAAGCAGGATCATCAACTTTAACAATTGCATCAACAAACGCCACAGTAAATGTCAATAGCGAGAAAAAATCGATCGAGATTGCTGTTGTCGACAAATAAAATTAGGCGAATAGAATAATATCTATTCGCCTAATTAATAATTATCCTTTTTCGATATGGTTTATGGAAGTTTAAGT
>JAVVUK010000033.1:0-15631 GCA_036653215.1 Rikenellaceae bacterium | reverse complement strand
TCGCTTAACACATTTGATATTACAATAGAGCCGCGATGAAGAAAAATAGATTGAAATAAGTGTTGTAATTAATTTCGTTGTAAAATAAAAATAAATACTACCTTTGAGAAACGTATAAAATAAATATAATGTCAGATTACAAAAACTACTCCGACTCTGAGAGAGATGACGAAGTTTATTCAACAAAGGTAAAGGCCGGAAGACGGACATACTTCTTTGATATTAAGCCTACAAAAGGCGATGAATATTATATAACCATCACCGAAAGTCGCAAAAAGACTAACGCTGATGGATCGTTCTCTTACGACAAAAGCAAAGTCTATATATATAAAGAAGACATGATGAAATTTAGCAACGGGCTTGCCGATGTGATAAATTTTATAAAGGAAAACAGACCTGAATACCTTGAGCCACATGAACAAGAACAAGAGTCTTTACCCACATTGTCTGAAAAAGATTTTGACTCTTTATAATATTTAGTAATTGATACGACCAAAGGTATTTTTAGGTGTCAGTGGTGGTATAGACAGCTTTGCTTCAGCTCTCATATTGAAAAATATGGGATATGAAGTTATTGGTGTGCACCTACTTATGGAGGGTAAGTGTAAAGAAGACATCCCACTACTATCTAAGAGATTAGGGATAGATATAATCATACACGATGCCTCCAAATTATTTCAAGAAAAAGTTATTAACAACTTTGTTAACACTTACATCGACGGAGGTGTTCCATCTCCGTGTGTAGAATGTAATAATTATGTAAAGTGGGAGTCTTTACGCTATGTGGCTGATAATCATGGAGGTGGGTTTATATCAACAGGTCACTATTGCAGAATTACCAAAATAGACTCTCTCTTTTTTGTTCAGAGAGGTGTTGATAAGCTCAAAGACCAATCTTATTATCTATGGCATCTCGATCAAGATATATTGTCAAGAGCCATTTTCCCTCTTGGCGAACTCACAAAAACAGAAGTTCGATCTTTCGTCTTACAACATGGCTTTCAAGAACTCTCAAAACGCAATGAGAGCATGGGACTGTGCTTTATGGGAGGCAAAAAGCTACGTGAATATCTGTTAGAAAAAGAACCGTCTTTAAAAGATCTTGAAGGCGGAAACATACTCGACCATAACGGTAAGGTTATAGGTCAACACAGCGGATATCCCTTTTACACCCTTGCACAGAAAAAAGGACTCGCTCTCGATGTTAACAAATGTATTACGAGTGTTAATAAAGATAATAACACATTGTTAATAGGATGCGCTAACGATCTGTTTACCAAAATAATACACGTAAAAGATGTGTACGCAACATCTAAAGAAATGTTAATAAGTTGTCTACAACTTACAATTAAAGTAAGAGGCATAGGGGTAAATCCTAAAGGCTATGCCACAATAAATATTAACGGAACAAACGCCACGATAATCTTACAAGAACCTGCATGGGCAGTGACATCGGGGCAGCCTGTGGTCTTTTATTCGGACGACATTGTTTTAGGAGGAGGCGTTTGTTATTAAAAAAAGTGTTATATTTGCTCATTATTGGAACTCAACCCTCATGTTAAAAAACCTAATTGTCTTAGCCCTCATTAACCTTATCTCTGCGTGTTCCATAAACGAGGATTCCTCTTCTGTGAGCAACCGCACTGTAACATATAGCGCAACTACAATAATGCCAAACGTTGAACTTGTAGCAGACTATTATGAGGGTGGGGATGTGATGAAACACATTATTATAAGTGAATTTCCTTGGGAGGTGGAGACGCAAATATCCCCATTTCGCAATATTGGGATAAGCGGATATATGCGTTATAAAGACGACAAATTGCCTATTATCGACTATATAGACTTAAAAATCAAGATCGACGCAGGCAGCGAATATCTCGATAAAGAAAAAGAAATCTCAATTGAGTCTTTTGCCTCTGGTGTGACAAATGCCGACTTATATACCAACACCAAATTTTCACTTATGGCAACCTCTAACACTTCAGATGAAGACTAATTTTAAAGGTTGGGCTATATATCCATCGCCACAAACTCAACAACAAAGAGAAAACAACGCCTTTTCGATGATGCAAGAGGCTGCTTTAAAAAACGGCATTGAGATAAAGGTTCTCTTTCTTGAAGACCTTGCCATTTCTGTCTCCAAAAATAAATTAGGGCTATTATATAAAGGTAAAGAGATTGAAAAACCTCTTTTTGCCATTATGCGTTGTTATGAAACCCACCTCTCACAACATCTTGAAATGATGGGGGTGCGCCTATTTAACAGTCACAACTCCATGTGCACATCGCAGGATAAATTTACCACACACCAAAGACTTGCGCTGCTAAACATCCCAACGCCAAAGACATATTGGGGTATCACCTCATATAAGGAAGCTTGTACTATTTTGGGATCAACCTCCTTTATAATGAAATTACCTGTCGGAAGCAAAGGAGAGGCGGTCTATCTTGTGGATAATGAAGATGAATTTAACACACATCCCAACTCTTTAGTACAAGAATATATAAGCGAAAGTCGAGGACGTGACATACGTGTGTGGGTTGTTGGTGACATAGCAATAGCGGCTGTTGAACGCATGAACGATGCTTCTTTCCTCTCAAATTATGCGCAAGGTGGGTCGGCAAAAAAGATAAATCTAACATCTTCAATATCTGACCTTGCCATAAAAGGATGCCAAGCATTAGGTTTAGAATTTGCCGGAGTAGATATACTTTATTTAAAAGATGGTACATATACCATATGTGAAATTAATGGGAATGCCGGATTTCGCACCTTATGGCTCACAAATCAAGAGATTAACCTTTTAGATGAGCTATTTAAGTATATAAGAGGGTCTTTTTTAGAAAAAATTTAGTATTTTTGCGGTATCAAATTATAATTATTTTGTATTACTTACAACACACAACTATATATGGGAAGAGCATTTGAATATAGAAAAGCACGTAAAATGAAGAGATGGGGCAATATGTCTCGCACCTTCACAAAAATTGGAAAAGAAATTTCAATTTCTGTAAAAGCAGCAGGTCCTGATCCCGGAAATAATACACGACTTAGAATACTTTTACAAAATGCCAAAGCGGCAAATATGCCCAAAGATACTATCGACAGAGCTATCAAGAAAGCCATAAGTAAAGATATGGGCGACTACAAAGAGATAGTATATGAAGGTTATGGACCATTTGGTATTGCTATATTAGTAGAAACAGCAACCGACAACTCAACACGTACCGTTGCCAATGTGCGTAGCTATTTTAATAAATTTGGAGGTTCACTTGGCACCAGTGGAAGTGTAGAATTTATGTTCGATCACCATTGTGTATTTAAGGCACGAGTAAAAGACGGTGCTTCAATAGATATGGAAGAGCTTGAACTTGAAATAATTGATTTTGGGGGTGATGAGCTCTTTGAAGAAGATGGAGAGTTGATAATCTATGGTGCTTACGAGGCTTACGGCACTATCCAAAAGTTTCTTGAAGATAAAGAAGATGTCTTAGAGATTATAAGTGGTGAGTTTGAGCGTACCCCTATGGAAACTAAAGAAGTTACAGAGGAACAACGAGTAACCCTTGATAAACTCTTAGATAGATTTGAAGAAGACGAAGATGTCACAAACGTCTATCATAACATAAAAGAGTCTGAAGAAGAAGTATCAGAATAAAAATAAAAACTCATACAAAAAAGGCTATTTGAAAATTATTTCAAATAGCCTTTTTTGTTACCAAGTTGTTTATAAGATGTTATTATAGTGTTGAAAAAAAGATGATAAAAAAGTAGTTTAAAATTAGGTTTCAGAAAAACGATACCCTATATACAAAATTGTGTTAAAACAATACTTTATTTATTAAAATCAATCAACATACAAAGAGGTAGTAATGAATATTCTATTAACTTTTATCTTATAAACAATTGAAATAATATTTATCAACATAAAAATATAAATACCTTAATATCATATATTTACAATGTTTATATAGTGTACATAGATTGTTTATATATGTTTATAATAAATATATTATAACTTACTAACACTTCTAACACCACTACTATATATGACTATATCTTTTAATTAATTAAATTTATAAAGAGAATAGAAGATAGTAAAACAAAGATGTAAAATGGTTGATAAATGAAATACTCATTACATCCATATATTTACTCATTCTCCTGAAGCTCTGTTTTAAGGGTATCTATACTCTTATTTAGTACAGGATGAATGAAGCTACCCATTATCTCACTCAGTGGCTCTAAAACGAAGTTACGTGCCTCAATGAGCTTATGGGGTATTGTTAATAACTTTGTACTTATTATCTGATGGTCATAGAATAAAATATCTATATCCATAGTACGAGAAGCATATCTCTCTTCACTTCGAACTCTTCCAAATAGACTTTCTATAATCCATATCTCTTTTAACACTTCCTCTGGTGTGAGGTTTGTTTCACAAATCAAAACTTGATTATAAAATATTGTATTTGCCTCAAAACCCCAAGGTATAGATGTGTGTATAGATGATGATAATACTATTCTACCAATTTGTTTTTCAATAAAAGAGGTGACGCTTTCAATATTTTCTTGAGCGTCACCAATATCGGCACCTGTAATAAGTGTTACTTTACTCATTTACGTATATTTTTCTTTGATATATATTTACATAGAGTGAGTGTGAAATGTGTCATCACAGCCCTGTTATTTCCATTTCGTGAGATGTCTAAAAAGCATTTCTCAAAAGCTTCCGTGATAGCCTCTATGTTTATGTCGTTTATGTATGGGTGGAACTTAGATATAAAAATATCTTCTTTATTAGATGTGTTGGTTAATGAATTCATACCTATACTCCTTAGGTAACATAGCCTTAAGATACGCATGGCTTCAGTAAAAAACATCTTTATCTCCTCACGATTTAGAGTTGAGAAATCATTACACCACTCTATTAGTTTATTATAATTGTCAAGATAACAGATACCCATAAGTTCTTTAAAAAGGTCTAAGGAAGAGCTTGTGTCAATACTATCATCACTTTTATAAACAATAGATTTTAGTGTATTCATATCTCCTGCTATAATCGAAGATAGGTTTTTGTCAAATCCCTTTTCTTGAAGATATATTTCTATACTACCATTATCTATTTGTGGAATTGTAAATTGTTGTGTACGTGACAAAACTGTTGGTAGGATATTAGCTCTATTTTCAGTGACAAAGAGGAAAAGCGTCGATTTACTTGGCTCCTCAAACTCTTTTAATAGAGTGTTGGCAGCCTCAGTGTTCATACGCTCAGGTAGCCATATAATAACAACCTTATACCCTTTTCCGATACTTTTATATTGTAATTTTTCAATTAGGCTTTTAGCATCTGCATGACCAATAATACCAGATGTGTTTTTACTAACATCACCCATACCAATAGCTTGATACCAGTCGTATTCTGTAATATAACCATTACTTTCAAGTATCTTTTTACGCCAAATAGAAATATAAGAATCGCTTGTTACCTTTGCTGTTGACCCGTCGTTATAGAAAGACTCGGCCATTTTTGTTTTGTTTGAAGGGTATACAAAATGAAGATTAGGGTGAGTTAGATTTTCCATAGTGAAGCATGACTTACACTGTCCACACGCCTCCCCATTACTTTTATTTTCACAATTTAAATATGTAGCATAAGCCAAAGCAAGGGCAAGAGAGCCATAGCCGCTCTTACCCTCGAAAAGTTGTGCATGAGCAACTCGCCCATTATTGATATTATCTCGTAGTACTTTTTTTATATTTTCTTGTCCAACGATATCTCTAAAAAACATATTATGATTTCTAAAATTTATATGTATATCCTACTTCGGCTATATGTTTTAAAATACGTGTTTTAAATTCTGTTTCAACCATATAGTTAATACCTATAAAGTTATTCTTAGTAATACGAAAATCACCTCCTATATTATATCTCATAGAAGATATATATCCGGAAGATAGGTTATGAAACATCTCAGCACCTATTTCAGGTTCAAAAATAGCCTTTTTACCATATTTATAACCTATACCTACTTTATATCTCATGTAAGAACTCTCGATGTCTTTAGTGTTTTTATATTCTTGGTAGTCACTAAAACGTACACGAGGTTTAATTCTAAATTTACCCGCTTTTATACTTTTTGACAAGTCAAAATCGAGACGTCCAGTAGTTTCAGTACCTCTCTTTTTTGTCTTATTAAAAGTAGCACGATAGCCTACTCCGACGTTAAACCAGTTGAAAATGTCGTAGTCTACAGCAAATTTTAATAGTGTTTTGTCGTAGTCAAAACTACTCCCTCCAAAACGTGCTTCTGGAGAAAATTCAACATTTAAGGATTTATTAAGAAACGATTTCTTAACAGCTACAAATACTCGAGTTTCAACTTCACTTTCATATTTATCGGAGCTTTCAGCAGCGAAAATATGTGGTGTCATAGCTATAAATAAAGCTATTAACCAGATGTGTTTTATATTATTTTTCATAATAAAATATTGAAAGGTGTACAGAATCTTTAAGGTAGTCAATATCACCAATACTTACATTCACTACTTCTATGCCAAGACGATCGCTAATGTCTGCCATAAGTTCTTCTTTTTTAGATGAATGGATGAGTGATACGTTGTCATATCGTATTTCTTTTTCTTTTAGAGATGATCTGATAAGACGTTCACGAACATACATAACCCCCATTATTGCGAAATTGGCAAATAGAAGCTCTGCCCAACTGACCTTTTTGTTAGCTAAGGCGTTTATTACAGCTATACCTATGATCACAAAAAGATAAGTCATATCTTTTATCGAGATTAGGCTTGTGCGGTAACGTATAATTCCGAAAATGGCAAATAGACCTAACGCAAAGCCAAGTTCCAATTTGACGTTTCCTAAAAGGTAACATAAAAGGAAGACTAACACGTTAAGGGTATAATATGTAAAGGTAAAACTTTTGTTACGGTTGCGACTGATGCAGTGAATTATCAAAAAGCAGATAAATATATTCAACCCAAAACGAAGGAGCATATCTAAAAAGTCTGGGGTATTAATTACTTTAATGTCTAAAAATCGCAATGATTTATCTGTTATTGTTGTTATTAGTTGTATCATAATTTAGCAATGGTTTTTTAAGAGTTTGACTTTAAATTTAAAATTGTTTTGTTTTAAGGTGCTGTCCATTGTAGCTCTGCCAACACAATATTTACTAAACCCTCCTGTGCGTACAGCGTTGTCTTTTAATGCTTTGCGTATAGGGGTGTAACCTGTCGATTTGTTACATTTAACTTCTACTATATAAAGGTCTTTCGTCTGTAACGATCCGCCTATATAATCTTTAAAGTTAAGACCTATGTCTATGGTCACCCTTTCGTTAAATTGTTTGCTCACAAGGGTGGTGCGAGAGAACATGGTGTCTATTTTAGGTTGCAGAGTAGGAACTTGTCCGTTGATGTGTTTTTGTATAAACATTTTCTCTACATCGTCAACCTCTGTGTTTGTCTCACCGCTTATATTAGTACGTTTTTTAGAGGTGTTGCCGTTTAGTTTTTTACGTTTTATCTCTAAAAAATGCTCTCCTGTGTTTAGATATTCTCGTTTTCTAATTTTTAACCTATTGTTATGTCCGTTGTGATGAGCGATGTAAAAGTCATCTTCTGGAGTATCGAAGTAGGTGGTTTTATAACCTTGAGTCCTCTTACCCTGTATGGTCATTACAAAATAATTCTCCTTTATGGCCTTAAGGACAGAGGTTAGCTGGTCTTGAGATGCCATATATTTCAAATCCAACCTCTTGAGGAAGTTTACCTTGCCCGACTCTTCAAGAGGAATGGTATCGAAACTATCTATAACATCCATTATTTTATTATCCATATTACTTAAAGCTTCCTAACATTAGCATCCCAATTTTTGATATAATTATCAAAATATGTAAGGTGTGTGCTAAGCCAACCATCGATGTAATTTACTTCTGAAGATAGGTCTTTAACATCCCATTTAGATGCTTCACGTTGATAAGCACCACTGCCATTAAGAAGTGTCTCATACCTTTTAAAACGATCTGAGAGTTGTGCTTTTGAGCATACTCCATCTTTCACCTCAGCCCAACGAGCTTTTACCTTGTCACCAAAGCCGCCTCCGTTTGTCTTAGCAAGACGTATAATAAGCTTATTGTCAGCATCCGAATAGTTGCTGTAAGGGAAACAGACAATGCCTCGTCCCGGAGATGTCCTTTCCATAGCGTAATTACGACCGAAAGTGCCATCTAAGTCCCAAACAGAATAGAATAAGCGTTTTGAGGCAAGATCGGGACTTGCATAGTTGTAAACTCCGATAAATGTGTTTTTAGCACAGTTGTCGGTTGCTCCCATTATATTATTGAAGATAAAGAAATCGACAAGGTTATTCATATCAAAACGACTCGCTATGCCGGCACCAAGTTGTTGATCATTGCTGTCACATACAAATTTAACAAAGTCTACAAGAGGAGTCCATACAAAGGGCTCTGGATACTCAGCTTGGTAGCCTTCTTCTCCGTCTTCCCAACGTTCACTTCCTGTTGAAGGGAGATAACCGGCGTTGTATCCACTAAAGGTGATGATCTTATCCCATCCCTCAGCCTTATAAAGATAGCCGTTTGTCTTATCAAGGTTTAGTTGTTTGCGGTCTACACGCTCTGTGAAGCAATAGAGACCGTGATATTCGTTGTTATAATATATCTCAACCATTTTACCTCTTGTTGCAGGGACGGCTTTAGGTTCGCTTGCCGCATAGCCAAGTTTATGAAGATCATTCCAAATGTCTGTTGCCACACGGTTACGCATACGTATATTGTCGGTTGCCATAGCGTCTAAAATCCAATCACTGTCTTTGCGGAGTCCAAGTAAAACAGTATCCACATCCATCTTGGTGTTTCTATCTCTTATTTCAAGAGAATATGGTTGTTTTTCATGTAGTGAGGCTGACCATCCGCCTCGTTTTGCTATCCCGGCGAATAATTTTTCTACTGTATAAATCCCGTTGCTTGTTGGGTCGTAGATTGATATTTCTATATCTCCCTTGTTTCCTTTTTCTGGAAATCTACTTGGATCTTGATATTTACCTTGAAGGTGCACGATAGGTAAACCACTAACAACTAACTGTTTAGTTATCTCTTCAGTCCCTTTTGAGATTTTTAAGGAGTGTTCTTTATCGAAGCTGAGAGCAGGTGCTTTTGCTCCTTTTACAACTTCAACGCCATCTACAAAGATCTTACTTACTCCTGTGCCGATAACCTCCATATCACAAGGTTTGCCCCATAAACTTTGGTCGATAGGCACATATATCTTAGAGTCTCCTTCGTTTAACCAACATTGAGTCCCATTGACCTTAAGAGAGATAAATGATAATGGTCTGTTGATAAGAAATACCATAGTATATTCTTTGTTCTTGCCATTTGCCTTTACAACATATTTGTTGGTTGTCAGAGAACCATCTATTTGTTGTGAAGCACTTGGAGTTATCTCTGTTTTAGAAGAAAGAACAACGGTAGGGGTGAATTTTGTGTTACTTACATCATAATCAATAATTATGGTAATAGTGCCTTCAGGATCGTTTATCACACCTACAATATCGCTTGTGAGTTGAGGATTTGCCGCTTTTGTAAGAGTGTAAGAGATAATTTTCGGATCTTCAGTAGGGACGGGAATGTCTTTGCTGTCTTCATAAGGCTCACACCCTACAACAAGCATTGTCCCCATGAATAGCATAACTATCTTGCTACAAAGGTCTTTTGTGAAATTTTTCATGTAATATTTAAGTTAAATTAGGTTTTGTTGTATGGTTAGTCATGTGCGTGTCTTGACGACAAATAAGCTCAATAACCAGATTAGTCTTTTGTAGCTCATTCTCAATACCTAAAAAAGATAATCCTACAATATTAGTCATAATTTTTTAAATGGCAATAAAAAATATAACAAAATTGTAACATTTTACATGATAGGTATAAAAAAACAGGTTAGGACATTTAAGCCCTAACCTATTTGGTGGTAAATATTTCTTAAACTTAGTCGTTTAGTGAAAAACGTTGGTAAGCAATGATCTTCACATCAGGACAACTTTTTCTTATAAATTCAGAAACAGTCATCTTGTTATCTTTAACTAAAGATTGGTTCATAAGAGTATTCTCTTTTACAAACTTAGCGACTTTACCTTGAGCAATTTTCTCTAACATTTGCTCTGGTTTGCCCTCAGCACGAGCTTGTTCCATACCGATCTCAAGCTCTTTAGCAAGGATCTTAGGATCAATATCGTCTTTGTCGATAGATACAGGGGCCATAGCTGTTGCTTGCATAGCAACATCATGAGCTACCGCAGCATCAAGGACACATGAGAATCCGACTAAAGTACCAAGCTTTTTGTTCATGTGAACATAAGAGGCAACCATAGGAGCTTCAACACGAGCATAGAAAGGAAGTTCTATCTTCTCACCTATACTGCCTGAAAGACCTGTAACCATATCTTTAACGGTAGTACCTTTTACTGTTATAGCAAGTAAAGAGTCAAGATCTTTAGCATCGTTATCGATAGCAATTTGAAGTAATTCTTCTGCATGAAGAGCGAAAGAGTCGTTTTTTGCAACGAAGTCTGTTTCGCAAGCCAAACATAAGATATACCCTTTGTTACCGATGATTTTTGATGACATATAACCTTCAGAGGCATCTCTGTCAGCACGTTTGTTAGCAATCATCTTGCCTTTTTCACGGATAATATCTTTTGCTTTTTCAAAATCACCAGCCGCATCTGTGAGAGCTTTTTTGCAGTCCATCATTCCTGCACCGGTCATTTTACGTAGTTTTGCTACGTCAGCTGCTTTAATTTCCATATATGTAGTATTATTAAGTATTACTATGCTTCTACTGCAACCTCTTCTGCTTTTGGAGCAGATTTACGAGCTCTTTTTGGTTGTTCTGTTGTTTCTGTTTCTTCTTCTTCCTCTTCTTTGCTCTTTTCTGCTTTTCTTTCAGAAAGGCCTTCAGCGATAGAAGCCATAACAACATTAAGCACGGCACCTACCGATTTTGAAGCATCATCATTTGCTGGTATAACGAAATCAATTGGTGTTGGATCACAACAAGTATCAACCATTGCAAATACAGGGATATTTAATCTCCTTGCTTCTCTTACGGCGTTAGCCTCTTTTTGTATATCAATAACGAAAAGTGCTGCTGGAAGACGATTTAGGTCAGCGATAGAACCTAAGTTCTTCTCTAACTTAGCTCTCTGACGAGAGATCTGAAGCCTTTCTCTTTTAGAGAAGTTATCGAAAGTGCCGTTAGTGGTCATCTTGTCGATAGTGGTCATCTTCTTAATAGCTTTTCTTATCGTTGGGAAGTTTGTTAACATTCCACCTGGCCATCTTTCTGTAACGAAAGGCATACCTACTTCGCTTACTTTTTCTGCAACGACATCTTTAACTTGTCTTTTTGTTGCAACGAAAAGGATTTTACGACCAGACTTAGCAATTTGTTTAAGGGCTGCTGAAGCCTCATCAAGTTTGATTGCTGTTTTATGGAGGTCTATGATATGGATACCATTTTTCTCCATAAAGATATATGGAGCCATTTTAGGGTTCCATTTTCTTTTTAGGTGACCGAAGTGGACACCTGCTTCTAATAGATCTTGAAATTCAATTTTTGACATGTTTTTCTTTTTTTGTTTTTTCTCTTCGTCAATCACAGTGTAGCACCCCTATCAAAAAGTGGTCATTGTGATTTTTCCGCAACAGGGCAATGGTTAGGGAGCGTCTTAAGCGGTTATAGCCATTTGAAACCGATGTTGTGCTAAAAAATAGGACGAGATTAAAATTGTATTAACGCTTACTGAATTGGAATCTTTTACGTGCACCTGGTTGACCTGGTTTTTTACGCTCAACGATACGAGCGTCACGTGTTAAGAAGCCGTTCTTTTTAAGGAGCGGTCTAAGCTCTGCATCTATTTCGCATAGAGCACGAGTAATTCCAAGGCGAGCTGCCTCAGCTTGTCCTTTGATACCACCACCCGCAAGGTTGATTGTAATATCAAAAGAGCCTACCTTTTCTGTTACCAAAAGAGGTTGCTTCACTACAAATTGAAAAATTTCCAATGGGAAATAATTTGTAATGTCACGTTTGTTGATAGTAATTTTGCCTTCACCGCTTTTTACATAAACGCGTGCTACGGCTGATTTTCTACGTCCTACTGTGTTTACTACTTCCATAATTACTTAATCTCGTTTAATTTTAGTTCGATTGGTTGTTGAGCTTCATTGTTGTGAGTCTCACCTGCATATACACGTAAATTACGTAACATAGCAGAACCAAGCCTGTTTTTAGGTAACATACCTTTGACAGCTTTCATTACAATAAACTCAGGTCTTGTCGCAAGATAATCCGCAGGGGTAGCGTGACGTTGTCCTCCTGGGTATCCTGTGTGACGGACATATTGTTTGTCAGTCATTTTCTTACCTGTTAATTTGATTTTCTCAGCGTTGATGATGATGACGTTGTCACCACAGTCAGCGTTGGGAGAGAATGTAGGTTTGTTTTTGCCTCTTAAGATTTTCGCAACCTGAGAAGCAAGACGACCCAAAACCTCATCATTAGCATCGATGATATACCAACGCTTGTCAGCATTAGTCGCATTCACGAATACTGTTTTGTAGCTTAATGAATCCACTTCTTTCCTTTTTTAGTTAATAATTATTGTTTGATCCAACAACCCACGCACTATACATGGGGAGGCAAAGGTAAGACATTTTTTTGAAAAGAAAAAATATTTGCATTTTTTTACAATCTTTTTTACGAAAAGAGCATTGTAGTTCAAATATTTAGACATATTCTTATGGCGTTATCCCTCTTTCGGGATTTTAAAAGTCCCTCTTTGACACAACACAATATTGAAGATCGGAGCGGTGGCTACCATATGCTCCAAAATGTTACATTGAAGATGTTCAAAATCGGCGTAAAGCGTCTTTTTCGAATATGTATATGCCGTCAACGTGATGCCCTCGCCAACGTGAGGTTGATATATCATGACGTTAAAGATAGCGGTGTTTATATCTATGTTCTCCTCTAAGTAACACTCTATATAGCTTCTATATAAGGACAAGTTTGATCTATTTCCCTTTCCACAAAGTCCTTCCATTTGTGTATAGTATGGGGCTACAAGCTCGTTTTTAGAAATATCGTTTTCCTCTTCGGGGGTCAAGATAGTGATAAAATTTGTATCTATAACTACTTGTGCATTAGTAAATTTACGCCCATTGGAGTCGTACATCTCTCGCCAATTGATATAGGGTTGGCTGATGAGGCTATATATAGGTACAAAGGTGGTTGTGTTATTCCAATTTAAGACCTTTACGTATGTCAAATTTACCTCTTTCACAACGCCATTTGCGCTATTGTCGTTTGTCTGTATCCAGTCGCCAAGCCTTATGGAGTCGTTTGTTGCAATTTGTATGGAGGAGACGATCCCCAAAATAGGGTCTTTAAATACAAGCATCAACACAGCGGCAAAGGCGGCGATGCCAGTCATCATCTTAGAGATGCTTGTGCCTGTGATTAAGGTAAAACTAATTGCAACGGCGATTATCCAAACAACTAATTTTATGGTTTGCACAAACCCCTTCATAGATTTTGTGCCACTTGCATCGGTAAGTTTACGGTGTACCAAGTCGACGATGGTCATCAAGATTAGTGTAAAGAAAAAGATGGTCAACACGTCAAAGGTATTTGTCATGATGTTTACGATGTCGGGGATAAAGCCTCCGTAAAGAAATCGACATAGGTAGTTGCAAACCAATACCAAAAGGAAGTTAAGAACTCGTATTAGAAGTTTGCTGTTGATAAGAAAATCTTTGGTCGAGGGGTTTAGGTTTACCTTGTTGAGACCTATGATTTTGGCGGTTATCTTTTGTATAAATTTGTTGAAGATTTTGATTATTATCACTAAAAGTATGGTTATCAATATGAAAACAAAGACATTAATCACGTTGGGGTCTATGCCCCAACTGTGAAGTGCCTTGTCTATATAGTCGAAAAACCAAAACTTTTTAACCATTTTGCATTACTTAATATGTCTGCTACAATAAAGGTGCTCCCCCCAATAAAAATCAAATCCTCTCTCGTAGCTTGTTGCATGGCTATTGAAAGAGCTTCTGCAACGCTGCTTGTTCCCTTTTCACCTATTGCTGTTCCTTTTATTCCGAGTTTTGAGGCACGTTCTTGTAGAGTCTTGCTGTCCATAGCCCTTTGGCTTGCGGTGTGGCAAAATAGATAAGTCGCTTGCTTCGGCATAAGGCGTAATATCCCCTCCACTTCTTTGTCTGCCATGACCCCCATTACTATAAAAAGATTTTTATGAGGTGTTTGCTCAATTTGATGAGCCACATAGGTAATCCCTCCCACGTTGTGTCCTGTGTCGCAAACCACTGTTGGGTTGGTTTTTAATGTCTGCCAACGTCCGCTTAGCCCTGTATTGGTACACGCCTTTTCTATACCATCTTTTATTAAGGTGTCGGAAATGGTAAAGCGGTTGCTTATAATTTTGAGTGTGCTAAGCACTGTCGCTATGTTTTTCTTTTGATATTCGCCCCTTAGCTCTCCGTCTATCGTAAAGTTTTTATCTCCCGTTACAAGAAATAAGCCATTTTTATCTTCTACCGTAAAATGGTCTTGTGCGAAGGTGAGAGGGCTGTTTGTTTGAGAGGCTATATCTATAAAAATATCGTCGCACAAGGTGTCGTGCTCGCCTATCACCACCGGAACAGATGTTTTTATTATGCCACCTTTCTGACGTGCTATTTCCCCTTTTGTGTTGCCTAATATGGCGCAATGGTCGAGAGATATGTTGGTTATTACAGACACGATAGGGGTTATTATGTTTGTCGAGTCCCATAGCCCACCAAGCCCGGTTTCTATTACTGCAACGTCTACTGTTTCACGTGAAAAAGAGTAAAAGGCAAGGGCGGTTGTAACCTCAAAGAATGATACTTTGTGGCTTTTCATATACCCGCTTATCTTTGTGATTAGTTCGGCAAAGATCTCTTCTTTTACGAGTTCCCCATCTATGCGGACTCTCTCACGCAGGTCTGCTATATGTGGGGAGGTGTATAGTCCTACTTTATAACCTGCTGTTTGTAGTACAGAGGCTATCATGTGTGCTGTCGAGCCTTTGCCATTTGTGCCGGCGATATGTATTGTTGGGTATTTCGTTTGAGGATTGCCCAAAAGTGAGGATAACGCTATTATGTTATCCATAGATGGTATATAAGCACTTCCTCCAACGTTTTGGAACATGGGCAGTGCTTCTAATGTCTCTAATGCTTCTTTATATTCCATAGTGGCACAAAGGTATAAAAAAAGGTTAAGCGATATTCGCCTAACCTTTTAAGAGTTGTTTTATTTATATGTTTTTAGAATGCTTTTACCGCACGTGCATCGTATGCAGGAACAATACTGCCCCTGTCTCCTGAAGAGCCATCGTGCATCCCATACCAAATTCCATAAAAACCTTCACTCATAGCCCAATACCATGACTTATTGCCGTTGTTAATTGGAGTACCACCAATTGATGATAGAGCATTATTGATAGCAGTTATGTTACTTCTCATTTCTTTATAG
>JAVVUK010000032.1:10000-16219 GCA_036653215.1 Rikenellaceae bacterium | reverse complement strand
TATTGGAGATGTATTTGCAATAGCACTCGGCTTTTATAAGACAGACGTACGAAAGACCGCCTTATTTATGTTCTTCGGCAAAGGAATTCGTTTTGTATTATGGGCTATAATCTACTACTACACCAAAGGATTATATTAGCATATAGGGATAAATAAAAATAGAGCTTCTGAAAAATCAGAAGCTCTATTTTTATGTTTATAATATGTGGACTAACCCAAGAAACCAAGTAAGATACCAGCGGCAACAGCACTACCGATAACACCTGCGACGTTTGGTCCCATAGCGTGCATAAGTAGGTAGTTACGTTTGTCGTATTTTAAACCTATCTCTTGTGATACACGAGCAGAGTCTGGCACAGCAGAAACACCTGCATTACCGATAAGTGGATTTATCTTATAACCCTCTTTAAGGAATAAGTTAAAGAACTTAACGAAAAGCACACCTGCAGCAGTTGCCACAAGGAATGATAGCGCACCAAGCACAAAGATAAGGAACGACTTACCAGACAAGAATGTGTTGGCTTGTGTAGATGCACCAACAGTAAGTCCAATAAGGATTGTTACGATATCGATAAGCGGACCACGAGCTGTTTCAGCAAGACGACGTGTAACACCACTTTCTTTAAGAAGGTTACCAAAGAACAACATCCCAAGAAGAGGAAGACCCGATGGAACAAGGAAACAAGTAAGTAGAACTCCGATTATAGGGAATAGCACCTTTTCAAGTTGAGAAACGGCACGTGGAGGTCTCATTCTTATAATACGTTCTTTATGTGTTGTAAACAACTTCATAATTGGAGGTTGGATCACGGGAACAAGCGCCATATATGAGTATGCCGAAATAGCAATAGCACCCATAAGGTCTGGAGCAAGACGTGATGAAAGGAAGATCGCTGTAGGACCGTCAGCACCACCGATTATACCTATCGCACCTGACTCTTGAGCTGTAAAGCCCATTGTAAGAGCAATCATGTATGCGGCAAAGATACCACATTGTGCAGCAGCACCGATAAGCATTAATTTTGGGTTTGAGATAAGTGCTGAGAAGTCTGTCATAGCACCGATACCAAGGAAGATCAAAGGAGGATAAACCCCTTGTAACACACCAAAGTATAAGTAGTTAAGCACTGATCCGTCTTCATAGATACCAATTTGGAGACCTGGAAAGAACGGAATATTACCTACAATGATACCAAATCCGATTGGGATAAGAAGCATTGGCTCGAAATTTCTTGATATAGCTAAGTAAATAAAGAGGAATGCTACAAGGATCATTACTATATTGCCAATTTCGACGTTGGCAAAGCCTGTATAGCCCCAAAAATTCGCAAGGTTCTGAACCAAGAAATCCATGAAACTAGTATTTGTTGCTGTCATCATAATAATTATGCAATTGTAATTAATACATCACCTTCAAGGACGTTATGACCTTTAGATACATTTACCTTAGATACTATACCATCATGTTCTGACTCAATTATGTTTTCCATTTTCATAGCTTCAAGAAGCAAAACTTTTTGACCTGCTTTTACAGTATCGCCTTCTTTAACATATAGATCAAGGATAACTCCTGGAAGTGGTGAAGTAACAGATCCAGCACCTGCAGAAGGTTTAGGAGCAGCCTTAGGAGCAGCTTTAGGAGCAGCATTTACAGGAACATTAGGCTGAGCAATTTTTTGCACTGGCTTAACTCCTATTTTCTTCTCCATTTCTATATTATACTCAGAGCCGTTAACAGACACAACTGCCTTCTCTCCATCTGTATCTTTGATAGCAACTAAATACTCGTTGCCGTTAATTTTTATCTTATATTCGTTCATGATTAGATTTTTTAAATGTTATTTTCTTCTTTCAGGTTGTTGTGTTAAACCATGAATTTTAGAACTCCATGGAGAATATGCCTTAGCTACTTTTCTAAGGGTAAGTGCCATTTGTTCGGCAGCTTCTACTTCGTCATTGTATGATTTGATAGCAAAAGCAATAGCAGCAGCTATCTCACCAGACATATCACCTTTTTTAGAAGGTGCTTTTGCAGGAGTTGCACTATCAGCACTCTCATTTGCCACAACATCTCTTGCAGCAAGAGCCTTTTCATCTCTCTTTTTCATATACAAACCAACTGTACGGAAAACAAGATATAGAAGAATAAGCGCAGCAAATACGACACCAACAGCAGTGATTGTCATGGTAATACCATAAGGGTCACGCTCTTTCATCTTCTCAGCAGGAGAGACAGCAGGTTCAACAAAATTGGCATGACCAGGAGTAGGCTCATAGCAATATTCTGTTTTAGCAACGCCATCTTCACCATCAACCATCAAGATAGAGACATCTTCTTTTTGAGCAGCAATATCATATTTCATAGTAGACAAAGGCTCACCCTTACCACTGGCATCCCACAAAGAGATAATACCTGTGCTGTCTAATTTAAACGATGTATTGAAAGGTCCGTAAGCAGAAATACCACCCGCAAAAAACAAAGCATACGATTGTGGAGCAACCGACATGATACTCTTCGCTGATTTTGGAATACCGTATGTTAAAGTGCCGAATTTACTTCTATCTACTACTCTATCACCATATGAATTTGTGATTTCAGGAGCAACAGAAAGGAAACAACCAGCAAGGTTAACAGTCGTATATCCTGTATTATAGATCTCAATCCAACCCGATCTTGTGCCATGCGCATCTTCAATACCATTTGTATTAAAAACAAGCACCTCATTTATCCTCAGGTTCTTCAACCCTTGAGCCGATGCCCCAAAACATGATAACAGAGCGACGACAAGAAGAGCTGACTTTTTAAAATTTAATTTTTTCATCTTATTGTCTATCGTTTACAAAGGAATATTTGAGTGTTTCTTAGCTGGGTTAGAAAGTTTCTTCGTTGCAAGAGTAGAAAGCGAACGAATAATTCTGAAACGAGTATTTTTAGGCTCGATAACATCATCTATATAACCATATCTTGCAGCGTTGTATGGATTAGCAAACGCTTCAGTATATTCAGCTTCTTTTTGTGCTATTATAGCAGCTTTTGCCTCTGGAGTTTCGGCAGCAGCGATGTCACGAGAATATAGAACACCAACAGCACCAGCAGCACCCATTACAGCAATTTCACCTGTTGGCCATGAGTAGTTCACGTCACCACGAAGGTGTTTTGAACTCATGACACAGTATGCACCACCATAAGATTTACGTAAGATAACTGTAACTTTAGGAACAGTAGCTTCACCGTAAGCAAATAGAAGTTTAGCACCATGAACAATAACGCCACCATATTCTTGACCTGTACCAGGAAGGAAACCAGGAACGTCGACCAAAGTAACAAGTGGAATGTTAAACGCATCGCAGAAACGTACAAAACGAGCTGCTTTACGAGAAGCATTGATGTCTAGGACACCAGCCATACATTTTGGTTGGTTTGCTATGATACCAACAGATTGACCGTTGAAACGAGCAAAGCAAGTTATGATGTTTGGAGCAAATTGTTTTTGAGATTCAAGGAAATCACCATTATCGACAATAGCAGAGATAACTTCTGTTACGTCGTAAGCTTTATTTGGATTATCAGGAATAATCTCGTTTAGAGATTCTTCTAATCTGTCAATAGAGTCTGTACAAACGACAGCAGGAGCATCTTCCATGTTATTTTGTGGAAGGTAACCTATCAGTTTACGGATAATTTCAAGACCATTTTCCTCATCTTTAGAAACGAAGTGTGCAACACCACTCTTTGAAGCGTGGATAGAAGCACCACCAAGTTGATCTTGAGTTACATCTTCACCTGTAACAGTCTTAACAACGCCTGGACCTGTAAGGAACATATAGCTATTGTTTTGACTCATGATGATAAAGTCTGTAAGAGCAGGAGAATAAACAGAACCACCAGCACAAGGACCAAATACAGCAGATATTTGAGGTATAACACCCGAAGCAAGGATGTTACGTTGGAAAATTTCAGTATAGCCAGAAAGAGCATTTACACCTTCTTGAATACGTGCGCCACCAGAATCGTTAATGCCGATAACAGGAGCACCGTTTTTCATTGCCATATCCATTATTTTACAAATCTTACCAGCAAGAGTCTCCGAAAGAGAACCACCGAAGACTGTAAAGTCTTGAGCATAAACATAAACTAAACGTCCATCGATAGTACCACTACCAGTAACGACACCGTCACCGTAGAAGCTTTGTTTGTCTATACCGAAGTTTGTACAACGGTGTTTGACAAACATATCATACTCTTCAAAGCTACCCTCATCAAGAAGCATATTTATTCTTTCGTGAGCAGTTAACTTACCTTTAGCATGTTGTGAGTCAATTCTCTTTTCGCCACCACCAAGTCTCGCTTCTTTGCGAAGGTTATGTAGCTGTTTGATTTTTTTTTCGTTCTCGCTCATAGCGTAAAAATATTTTATTTTATATTAAGAAACTATTATTTATTCTTTTTTTGACATAGTTCAGCCAACACGCCTAAAGTACTTTTTGGGTGTAAGAAACCGATTGATAAACCTTCAGCTCCGTTACGAGGAGTTTTGTCTATTAGTTGAATTCCTTCTGAAGAACAACGAGCAAGCTCACCTTCAATATCTGTTGAAGCAAAGGCGATATGTTGAATTCCTTCACCTTTTTTCTCAATAAATTTTGCAATAGGGCCATCTTCAGCAGTACTTTGCAAAAGTTCTATTTTGATTTCACCAATTTTAAGGAATGCTGTCTTCACTTTTTGTTCAGCAACCTCTTCGATGTTATAACATTTAACACCTAACAATTTCTCCCACATTGGGATAGCTACATCTAAGTCTTTTACTGCAATACCGATGTGCTCTACATGTGTTACGCTCATTTTTGTATTATTATTAGTTAATATTAATTATTGTTCAATTCTGCAAAGTTACTATTATTTATTTTACATTTCAAAAGTTTAGAGACAAACTTTTCCGGAAATTACACATAAACAATGATTAAGAGAAAATAGTTACATTTTTTTATAATTATCAAATAATTTGGATATATATTTGCAACACAAATTTGCTGTTAATCGAATAACAACAAAAATCAGTATCATATCAAAAAAAACGTTTCGTAATTGATAGTGGTCTTCTTTTGCCTCACGTATATCACAATCACAAGTAGATAAGGCTCTTCCTTGTCTACAAAAATGCAAACTTATACGCCATGCAGATATGTGGCAGGGCTTTCCTTACTCGTGGGAACACCTCTTCTTCCATGTTGTTATATAGACACAGGCGGTAGGAGCTGTCACACAAAAATATCTATGTGGCAGTTCTTATTTTGTAAAGTAAATTATTATACCTAATTTTGAAAATTAAAAATAAAATTTATGACAAAAGCATATTTATCACTTATTTTTATTTTATTATCATTTAACGTTTCTGCACAAGTGTGCATCACTACTTCGGGCAAAAGTAACGAACATAAAAATGTTATATTTGTAGATGTCATAGGATATAAGGTAACCTCTGAAAACAGTAATGCTGAAATAATAGAACTTCACCAAGCACCTCGTTATAAGGGACATATCGCCTTCCTTGAATTTGGATTTAATAATTTTACTTCACCAAAATATAACAAAGCTACAATGAAAGACGAACCCATAGATTTAAATATGGCAAGGTCTATATATGTAGGGTGGAACATCGTGACATTTTCCACCGCTCTCAACCGTTCTAACACTTTGGGCATCTCCACAGCATTTGGTTTTGTGTGGCGTAACTTTGTCTTTGACAACGACATAACACTTAAAAATATCGACGGAATGCTCCACGCTACACCTATTGACCCATCATATAAAAAATCGAAATACAACACTTTTTCCATTAATATACCCGTTGTATTAGAATATACAAAGAAGGATTTCTTCGTTGCCGCAGGTCTTTATGCTGACATTTTAGTATCTTCGCAGACGAAAATCAAATCACCCGAAGAGAAGCACAAAGGCGATTTATATTCAAACCCTATTGGTGCAGGAGTTACGGCACGTGCGGGCTATAAGCGTTTTTACGCATTTGGCAACTATGGATTTGTCAATGTGTTTGACGCTGACAGAGCCGCAACAGTAAAACCTTGGACCATAGGCATAGGATTAGGCTTTTAGAAGTCGCTTAACACTATATACGATCGACACTAATCAAAGTGACGCATAACGCAATATAAATAAAAGGGTGCTAAGCACCCAAAATGTTATTAAACTTAAGA
>JAVVUK010000032.1:0-9900 GCA_036653215.1 Rikenellaceae bacterium | reverse complement strand
CGTCAAGGAAGAAAAAGCGGAGCGTACTTAAGGTACGTGAGCATTTTTATGACGCTTAACGCAATATAAATAAAAGGGTGCTAAGCACCCAAAATGTTATTAAACTTAAGAACCATAAAAGATTTAATAACAGAATTTTTAAAAGCCGTCAAGGAAGAAAAAGCGGAGCGTACTTAAGGTACGTGAGCATTTTTATGACGCAGACAATGTATAAAAAAATGTTATTAAACTTTTATGAGTGATTTCATAGTTTCAGCACGTAAGTACAGACCCCTCACATTCTCTTCTGTTGTGGGGCAGCAACATATTACCTCAACTTTCATCAACGCTATCGAGCGCAACAAGTTGGCTCACGCCTATATTTTTTGTGGTCCCAGAGGTGTTGGCAAGACCACCTGTGCACGTATCATAGCCAAGTCTATCAATTGTCTACATCCCACTGCCGACCATGAGGCTTGCAATGAATGTGAGTCGTGTGTCTCTTTTAACAAAAATGCTTCTTTCAACATACACGAGCTTGATGCTGCGTCTAACAACTCGGTTGAAGATATTAGGGAGTTATCACGCCAGGTGCTCACGCCGCCACAGATAGGGAAATATAGCATCTACATCATAGATGAGGTACATATGTTATCATCGGCTGCCTTTAATGCTTTTCTTAAGACCCTTGAGGAGCCACCGTCATACGCTATTTTCATCCTTGCCACAACAGAGAAGCATAAGATACTACCTACTATACTATCACGATGTCAGATCTATGATTTCAAACGTATCATGGTTGGTGATGTAGTTGGGTATTTAGAGATGATCTCTTCCAAAGAGGGGGTTTCCTATGACGAGCAGTCCCTTACGCTCATTGCTCAAAAGGCTGATGGGTGTATGCGTGATGCGCTTTCTATGTATGACAAAGTAGTCTCTTATTGCGACTCCAAACTCTCTTTTAAGGAGGTCGCTGAGGCACTCAACGTCTTAGACTACAACACCTACTTCACATTCACCAATACTCTTTTTGAGGGAGATTACCAAAATGCCTTAATGATCTTTGACGAGGCTCTACAAAAGGGATTTGATGCCGGTAAGATATTGGACGGACTAAATAAGCACTTTCGTGATATTCTCGTTGCTAGAGATGAGAAGACTCTTCCTCTGCTTGAATTACCAAGTGGTGTGGCTCAGCAATTTATGGATAATGGTAAAAACATAGACCCTTCATATATCTTCAACGCTATGTCTCTAATTGCGGAATGCGAAGAGAAGATGCGTAACGCACTAAATCAAAGATTATTATGTGAGCTTACCTTATTAAAGATATGTAACATAAACGGAGCGTGCTTCATTCCTCAAAAAAAAAATGAACATCCTCTGCCTATTATAATCACAAGCCAAGAGAGCAGCACCAACACCCCTCGACAAGAACCAAAGAAAGAGGTTCTGCCAGAGCCAGATAGCGTGTCTGCAGTTCCAACGCAAGCGACAACACCAACGCCTATAACTAAGGATGAAACTCCTATTCCCGAAGTGAAAAAGGAAGTTCCCACCAATGAACCCACAACGCTACAAGCTAAGAAATCGCTCTTTGGGATCCCCTCAATAAACAACATCTCAAAACAAGCGAAAGAGGAGAAGAAGATAGAAGAGGCGACCTCTAATATAGGCAATAAAGACATTCCTGTGGATCAAGGGATTTTGTTAGATGCCTGTCATCGTTATGCCGAGAGCATAAAGGAGAAGCACCAACGCATCTCGATAGTCTTCTCTGAAGCTCAGGCTGAGGGAGCTTTGATAAAGGTAAAGGTGGAAAACGAGATTTTGGCAGACGACATAAACAAAAATAAATCTGACATCTTACGAGGTATAGTTGCCATAGGAGAGATTGAGGGAGTTATTGATTTTGAGATTACGATATGTGAGCCCGACAAAAAGAACATCCTTGTGTTCACCAAAGATAGCGATCGTTTTATGCACCTAAATGCCATAAACCCCAAGCTTGAAGGATTAACAAAAAGGTTAGACCTTGAGTTTAATTACAGATAGTTAGAGATTTAGAACATCGATCGACAAAAAAACAAAAGACAAAAGAGAAAGACCGTTACTTTCTTGTAAGAAAGTAACACAAACAACTTTTTTAGAGAAACATTGTTTCTCTATCCGTTTTGAGAAGATCTGATTATGACGTATGGATTGTACAAGTTAAAATAATGATATTAAAGCAAAAGCTTTAATATCATTATTGCTAATAACAGCCGATGGCTGTTGCCGATTTTGGCAATTAAAAATTGCCTTTTAATCGATCGGCAAAAGACAAAAACAAAAGAGAAAGACCGTTACTTTCTTGTAAGAAAGTAACACAAACAACTTTTTTAGAGAAACGTCGTTTCTCTATCCGTTTTGAGAAGATCTGATTATGGCGTATGGATTTTACAGATAGTTGGCAATTAGATTTTTAGGAATAGTAGTAGGTGGCGTTTTATGGTGAAACCACTTTTTTAAAGGCATATCATAACCTACCCCCTGCATATAGTTATAAAGAGATACCCGAAGCCCCTCACCCCACAGCGAATGGTCACATCCTACATTATCGGTGAAGTCTATATCATTACGTGCAAAACCACCAAAAGGAGCATCACTGACCGTTATCCCAAAATTTTGAGGGTTGCGTCCCACCTCACTATGCGCCGTGAGAGCAAAACGATGCCAAAAGGCAGATTGCAAAAGTCCATTTTCAAAAAACTGACGTACCACCTCCAACGAATCTATCGTCTCCTGTGCTGTTTGTGTGGGGAAGCCATACATAAGATACCCATGTACCATGATATCTGCCTGAGTGAGGTTATATGTCACTTTTGAGAGTTGACTTAGAGAAACCCCCTTATTTATCATTTTTAAAATCCTCTCCGAAGCAACTTCTATACCTCCCGAAACAGCGATACACCCTGAAAGACGAAGGAGATGACACAGCTCCTCATTGAAGCTCTTCTCAAAACGGATATTACCCCACCATGAAATAACTATTTTACGTGCTATTATCTCACGTGCCACATCTCGCAAAAGAGCCGGAGGCAACGCCTCGTCTACAAAGTGGAAACCTCTCTCACCAGTGCTCTCAACAAGTTGTTCTATCCTATCGACAATAGTTGTAGCACAAAGAGGTACATAACGAGAGATGTAGTCTAAAGAGCAGTCACAAAAGGTGCATTTATGCCAATAACATCCATGTGCGAGGGTTAACTTATTCCACCTGCCATCGCTCCATAAACGGTGCATAGGGTTTGTTACAGCAAGCAGTGATATATATTTGTGTAAAGGAAGACCTCTATAATCGGGCATACTCATACATACAGGCTCCGGTTCTAAAGCTGTATTATCGTCGTGGTATATTATAGCATCTTTGGCAAATTCAAAGGTGCGAACGAGTGGATTTTTCTCTCCCTGCAAGTGCGATATGAGACGTTGCAAAGGAAGCTCCCCATCGTCTAAGATCATGTAATCACCAAACTCAAAGAGCCTTACATCAGACAACTCACGAAGTTCCGTACTGACGAAACCACCTCCATAAACCACTTTCACATCATGGTGTCTTTGTTTTATGTAAGCACCACAGCGCAATGCTGAGTATAGGTTTCCCGGAAAAGGAATTGTGATACCCACAATGTCATGAACACCATCTTTAAGATGCTCTTCTAAAAGAGGTAGCATTATGCTATCTATATATCGTTCTTCTCCCATAAGTTCGCCATATATCTCATCGAATGAGGATGCCGAACGTCCGAGATGCTCCCCATAACGAGCAAAAGCGAAATGAGAATCTACAACATTACTTATAAAATCACCTACCTCCTCAAGGTAACAGGTGCATATATGTTTCGCCTTATCAACACTTCCCATCATACCAAAAGCCCAATCCTCCTCTTCGCTATTGCTCTTATCATCAAAAATAGGAAGAAAACCACACTCAGCAATACGATGAGCCATTATATGTTCATCACCTTGCAAGAAAGCAATTACATGGTCTACCGTATCGATATACCTATCTTTCTCGGAGATTATATATTTACATTTGGCAGACAGCTTAAGTTCTTGAGATGAGACACTATCAAAGAGACGTGTAAGCCCCTCTTTAGAAAAAAGAGACAACAAGACCTCCAACCCTAAATCTACCTGACACACATCCACACCGATACCCTTGAGGTAACTCATAAGATATGGAGTTGCAGGATATGGAGTGTTAGGCTGCGTAAAAGGAGGGGTTATCAATAACATTGTTATAATTTTTCTAATCGTGCGAAGTTAAGAAGCATATTTTTCTTACCATTTTTGTCGAAGTTGATAAGCGCCTTCACATCATTACCCAACTTCTCCATAGACTCCACTACCCCATTGCCAAATTTGGCATGATGGACACGTGTGCCAACAGAAATATCTCCATGTGAAGCAATTGGAGAAGTAGATGTAGAAGCGGCGACACGCTTAAAGGTAGATGCTGCACGAGGCTTCTCAACAGATGGCATTTCCATTTGCTGCCTTCCCCATGTTGCTTTTATAGGCTCTCCTCCATATACGCCACCAGCACTTTCCGTATTTATAAGATCGGGGTTGTCATAATATTGAGGGTCTATATCTCTCAACAAAGGACTTGGACGTGAAGGAGTAATACTGCCCCACTTAAAACGACTAAGAGAGAATGAGATCATAAGACGCTTTGCCGCTCTTGTGATTGCGACATAAAAGAGTCGTCTCTCCTCCTCCATCTCACTTGGGTTGTCCGTACATTGAGACGATGGGAACAACCCATCCTCAACACCCACGAGATATATGTTTCCATATTCCAACCCTTTGGCAGAGTGTATTGTCATAAGGGTCACTTGGTCGTCACTATTTTCATCTCGATCCATGTCTGAGAGAAGAGTTATATCTTCAACCCATTTATCAGCTAACAGCTTATCACCACTCTCTTTTATCGAAGTTTCACATTGCTGCTTCACAGAGTTTACCAGTTCTTCCACATTTTGATATGCCGTTTGCGACTCCGGAGCAGGATTGTCTTTATATGTAGTTATGATACCACTCTTTTGACAAAGGGCAAATACAAATTCGTAAGCATCTGCATCCTCAGCAACCTCACGCATATCACGAATAAGTTGCATGAAACCGTTTAACTTACGAACAGCAGCATCTCGGAGTCCCATTTCTTCGGGGGTGCTGCTCTCCATGACGCTCCACATACTCTTTCCCACAGCCTGAGCACAAGCCTCAATATGTGAGAGTGTGGTCGCCCCAATTCCTCGTGCCGGAAAATTGATGATACGCTTAAGAGCCTCATCATCGTTCTTGTTGACTATAAGCCTCACATAAGCGACAATGTTTTTAACCTCCGCCCTTTGGTAAAAAGAGATGCCTCCATATATACGATAAGGAATAGCCCTCATGCGTAAAGCATCTTCCATAGCTCTACTTTGGGCATTGGTACGATAGAGGATCGCCATTTCTTTAAATAAAACCCCGTCGTTATGTGAGTGCATAATATCACGCACCACCTCACGAGCCTCGTCTTTATCGCTATTTGTGCGACAAAGCAAGATCTTCTCACCCACCTCTTTATTTGAAAATACCTTTTTTGTAATTTGGTTTTTGTTCTTCTCTATAACGCTGTTTGCCGCATTTACAATAGTTTGTGTAGAACGATAGTTCTCCTCTAACTTATAAAGCTGAGCATCTTGATAGTCGTTTTGAAACCTCAATATATTTTCTATCCTCGCACCACGAAAAGAGTATATACTTTGAGCATCATCACCCACAGCACATATGTTACGATATTTAGCAGATAGCTTTTTTATTATTAGGTATTGAGCTGAGTTAGTATCTTGGTACTCATCAACAAGGATATAACGAAACATATCTTGATATTTTTCTAAAATATCAGGGTGTTCCTTAAATAGGATGTTGGTATATAGGAGCAGGTCGTCGAAGTCCATAGCACTATTGAGCCTACAACGTTGCATATAAGCACTGTACACCTCAGCAAAGCGCAATATGCCACGTTCACGATCTTCGCTCACCAAAGAGGTGTTATCACGATACATGGCAGGAGTAACAAGGCTGTTTTTAGCCATTGAGATACGAGCAAAGATATCTTTAGGCTTATACTTGTTCTCGTCTAAATTAAGCTCCTTGACTATGCTTTTCACCACATTACGAGAGTCTGCTGTTTCGTATATCGTAAAGGTATTAGGAAATTTTATGGCTTCAGCCTCAAGACGCAATATCCGAGCAAACACAGAGTGGAAAGTGCCCATCCAAATTTGACGAGCCTCACTATATGAGATAATAGACGATATACGACTACGCATCTCGTTAGCCGCCTTTTTAGTGAAGGTAAGCGACAAGATAGAATTTGGATCTACCCCTTCGGCAATCATGTGAGCAATACGATATGTGAGCACACGTGTCTTTCCTGCACCCGCACCCGCAATAACCAACGAGGCACCTTTATAATTTTCTACCGCTTCCCTTTGTTGTGGGCTAAGTAGTGATAAGTATTCTGACATTATTAGAAACTGTTTAGAATACAAAAGTACTATTAAAAGAGGATAAAAAAAAGGGCTACTTCTAATTTATAATATTTACATATTCGTTTTCTCTTGCTTTCTTGACCATATATAAAAATAATATAGGACGTGAATATATAATTCACGTCCTATTATTATTTCTCAAAAAGAAAAATTAGGCTTTCGCTTCGTCAGAAACTGTAAGTTTCTTTCTGCCTTTAGCTCTTCTTGCAGCTAAAACTCTTCTGCCGTTAGGAGTAGACATTCTTTCACGGAAACCATGTTTATTTATTCTTTTTTTTCTCGATGGCTGAAATGTTCTTTTCATTGTCTTATATTTTTATACTCTATTCTCGTTTGTTTAGGGTGCAAAGATAACACTGTTTTTAATAATATCAAACTTTTTACTACCTCTTTCCCTTTTTTATGCAAATTATTTTCTTAGTGTCAAAAAAATCCTCTTCAAAAAAGGAACTAACATCGTATATATCAACACCTTCAACTTTTTTAACTTTAACAGTCCCCTCTTCTATTTCTTGATCTAAATCGCCGCCTTTAAGATAAATAACCCCATGTGAGTCACCACCAATAATTTTTTTCCACGACCATTCCATAAATTTATCTAAACGAGTAACAGCACGTGAGACCACATAATCAACTTGCAGATTTACATCTTCGGCACGTGCGTGGTAGGCTTTCACATTTTCAACACCTAACTCTCGACACACCTCTTGAACAACGTTAATCTTCTTACCTATGGAGTCTACAAGGTAAAATTGGACATTCGGGAACATAACAGCAAGAGGAACACCCGGAAAACCTCCGCCACACCCTATATCCATAACCCTGTCTCCATCGGCAAAATCGACTACCTTAGCGATTGAAAGGGAGTGTAGAATATGGTGTTTATAGACGTTGTCTATATCTTTACGTGAGATGACGTTTATCTTGTCGTTCCACGATTTATAGACATCTCCCATACGGTTAAACTTATCTACCTGCTCAGCAGTTAACCTGTCACCAAAATATTTTGTTATAAGCTCTTGTTCTATCATTTTAACTTTTCTTTTCCCCTACGTAACCTTGTTTTTACGGTATCGATAGACATATCCAACTCCTTAGCTATATCTTTATAATCTAATCCTGCCTTATAACGAAGCTCCATCACAACCTTATATTTATCTTCCATATCCGCAATTTTACTCATCAACATATCGCTCCTCTCATTGGCAACAGTATTATCGTCCACATCCTCAACCTCCATCTCCGAAACCCTATCTGAATCGACAATCAAAATCCTATTTTTAACACTATTTTTACGCATATAATCTAAAAAAGTATTCTTGGCTATGGCATTAAGCCACACCCCAAATGGGTATTTGAAGTCGTATTTATCAAGGTTTGTATATGCCTTCATAAAAGTCTCTTGCAACAAATCGTTCGAGTCGAACTCGTTTCCGGAAAGTCTAATTAGAGTATTTTTAATCTGCTTGCTATACATATTAAACAACAACTCAAAAGAGCGTTTATCTCCAGTTATAGACTCTTTTATAAGCAAATCTTCTTTCACTTCTTTTCGTGATTTAATAATCTTTGTTTTATGTCAACACCACTTGCAAACCCACCAATAGAAACTCCATGAGCAACTACACGATGACACGGAATGACTATTTCGATAATATTTTTACTATTAGCACGTCCTACGGCTCTATATCCGTTTGGGCTTCCAGCCTTGATAGCCTGCTCTCGATAGGTTATAACGCTACCGAAAGGGATCTCTCGAAGAACATCCCACGCTCTATTTTGGAAGGGTGTACCTGTTGATACACATTTTACGCCAAAAGTCTTTCTCTCTTTTCTAAAATACTCATCTATCTCATTATGCAACTGCAATGAATGTTCGTTATCACCATTTACAACCTCATTTCCGGTACAGAAACGAGATATTATCCTGTTATAATCAACACGACAAGTATGTATAAAAGCCACAACCCCATCCGATGAAGTGAGTGACACCATTTCACCGACAGGGGTCGTGATCAATGATTTATATATTTTAGACACTATTTTTTAAGGTATTTATCTAACCATCGGAAAAACTCGCCATGCCATACGAGAGCATTTTGCGGTTTAAAGACTTGGTGTGCCTCATCTTCAAAGGCGACCAATCGAGCATCAAGACCTTGAAGGCGTGCCGCTGTATAAGCCTCTAAACTTTGAGTATAAGGGATACGGTAATCTCCCTCGCCTGTGACAATCATAATTGGGGTATCCCATTTATCAACAAAACGATGAGGAGAATTGGCAAACGAACGTTTTATAGTCTCTCCTTCTTTCCAATATGCGCCTCCAAGATCGTTATTTGGGAACCATAGTTCTTCGGTAGCTCCATAGAAACTCTCGAAGTTAAACATTCCACAATGTGAGATGAAAGCTTTAAAACGTTTGTTGTGATGTGAAGCAAGATAATAGACAGAATATCCGCCATAACTTGCACCGACACAACCTAACCTATCTTCGTCAGACCATGGTTCTTTTGCGACATCATCTATTGCAGAAAGGTAGTCTTTTATGTTTTGTCCACTATAATCGCCAGATATTTGATCTAACCACTCTTGTCCAAAAGAAGGCAAGCCACGACGATTTGGTGAAACTACTATATATCCATTAGCAGCCATAAGTTGGAAATTCCAACGATATGACCAACCGTTGCTGACAACACTTTGAGGTCCTCCCTCACAGAAAAGAAGAGTTGGGTATTTCTTTGTAGCGTCAAAATTTGGAGGTAGAGTCACCCAAACGAGCATATCTTTGCCATCGGTAGTTTTCACCATACGCTTTTGCACCTCTCCCATCTTTATGAATGACAATATATTATCGTTTATAGACGAGATTTTATGTTCTTCTTTGGTCTTACGATCAATAGCATATATATCTGTTGGACGTGAGATAGTCGATTTTTCAATTATATAACTATTTGGAGTAAGAGCAACAGAGGCTATATCGTGTAGTCCCTCTGTGATCACCTCTACAGGAGCATCGCCCTTTGAGGATACTTTTGCTATTTGGTGTGTCGCCTGCATAGGTGTGATAAAGAAGATGTCGTCACCCTCCCATTTTATACCTGCCGCATTATAATCAAAATCTTTAGTTAAATAACGTTTTTCACCTGTTGCGAGGTCTTCAACAAACAGACGTGACTTGTCACCTTCATTACCAGCACGCTCCATGCTTGTCCACGCAATTTTAGTATCATCGCCAGAGAAAACAGGATATCTATCGTAACCCATCATGCCTTCTGATATGTTTTTGGTTGCGCCTGAAGCAAGATCATAGATGTAGAGGTCTGAATTTG
>JAVVUK010000031.1:0-16277 GCA_036653215.1 Rikenellaceae bacterium | reverse complement strand
CTTTGCCTTTGCCTCCGCCTTTACCTTCGGCTGCAGTGTGCATACATAGTCCTGTATGAGGCTTGCCGTCTGGGTCAAATTGAGCAAGACGAAATTCTACCTCCGGAAGGACTGCTTTAACAGCGTCAAACTCAGATACTATATTCCCATTCCAATGATAATCGCCTGGGTTACGCACTCCATGAAAGTCATTATTTATCCATGTTATAACTTTTTCGAGACGGGCTAAGTCTATCGTGCCAGAGCCTTGACTTGAGCCGAAGACATGGAACACAACAGGGATGATTATTTTTTCAGGCATATCAGCCTTTGTAAGTCCCGATTTTGTCACGTCTTTAGGGGCAGGGGTATACCCTTCTGTGTCGACACGACAAGGTAGTGGAACTACAAGTGTTTCATCTTTGGAAACTTGACTTACGCTTTCCTGCTCGTTACTACATGCTGCTAAGGCAAATGTTAGTAGTGACAGGAGTAAAATTTTTGTTTTCATACTTAATCCTATTATAAGTTTTTAGATCATGCAAATATAAACATTATTTATTACTTTACAACATATCCTTTAATAAATAACACATTTGACACTCCATCGGGACCGCTCCAAATATAAATTCTCTTTGAAAAATATCCCGGTCTGTTGCGTGGATCGTAGCGTACAGAGATCTTTGTGCTATCTCCGGGCATGAGTGGTTCTTTGGAGTATGACGGAATGGTGCATCCGCAACTTGTAGTAACATTATTCATTATAAAAGGCTTGTCACTGATGTTTTTGATAATGAAACAATGTTCTACAATTCCGTTTTTTTCAGATATCTTCCCAAACTCTTTTTCTTTGGCATCGACACTTATTTGTGATGTCCCATTTGGTGCGAAATCATCCTCCTGTGCATAACTTGTTGTTGCAATAAGGAGCATTAAAATAAAAAGTATCTTTTTCATATAGCTTGATAATAAGTATCTCTTTCAACGGCTTGGAAACCGATCTCGGAGATCATCTCTTTGAGCTTTTCTTCGGTATTACTGCACGTCTCAACTCCGGCAGAGCTGTATATATCGGTTGTTGCCATGACTGTTCCGTCGAGGTCATCGCCGCCAAAAAGAAGAGCCATTTGTGAAATTAACATTCCATACATCGGGGTATATGCCTTTATGTGTGGTACGTTATCTAAAAAAATACGTGAAATGGCTAATGTGCGTAGATCTTCAATTATAGAACATTCTCCAATTTCTGACATATTGTTGTTTTGTGAACGGTACTTCAATGGTATAAACGAAGAAAAACCGTGCGTAGTATCTTGCAGGTCACGAATTGTTCCCATATGCTCAATACGTTGTTGTAGAGTTTCACAATGTCCGTATAACATAGTAGCACCTGTTTTTATGCCTAAGTCATGCGCAGCGTGGTGCAGATCGAGCCATTTTTGACTCATAGGCTTGTCAGGACATATATCTTTACGTAGAGTATCGTCTAAAATCTCAGCTCCACCTCCTGTTATTGAGTTCATACCTGCCTCTTTCATCATACTAAGACCTTCTTTATAGCTAAGTCCTGCTTGTTCTATGACAGCAATATGTTCTATTGCGGAAAAGGCTTTTATGGCGACTTCAGATGGTACATTTTCACGAACAGTACGTATCATGTCGCAATAATTGTGTATCGTATAATTTGGGTGTACACCACCAACAAGGTGTACCTCTGTAATGCCTTTGTAGTAATGGTCTTTTATATATTTTACAATATCATTAAGAGACATATCTCTCGCTCCAACATCTGTCGCATCTTTGCGGTATGAGCAGAAACGACAATGAAACCTACATATATTTGTTGGTTCGATATGAAAATTTTTGTTGTAGAAGATATAGTCTCCGCTATTTTTCCTTTTTACAAATAAAGCCAACTCCGAAAGTTCAAAAAGCTCAGCTTCTTTATAAAGAGAGATCGCCTCTTCTATATTTATCCTCTCTCCACTTTTAATTTTACTCTTTATCTCGTCTATCATCTTGCTATTGTTATAAGAGTTGATATTTTCTTTATCTTAACACCACGAAGACGAAATGCAACATCTCGAATTTGCTCTCGTGGCACAGCTACATAAGCCCTCTTGTCTTTTACCTCTATGGTCCCTACTTCTGCTTTTTGGAGACCTCCAATTTGGCATAAAACCCCTAAAATATCTATTTTGTTGATTTTGTCCTTGCGCCCTCTATTTACCAATAACGTCTGCCAATATGGTTCCGCAGGGGTGGGTAGGGTAGGGTCGGTATTAAAAATGTTCGTTATAGTATCTGTATATTCTGGTAACCTATCGTCGGGGTGTGCTAAAATAAAAATACTTCCTGTGTTATTCATACGTGCAGTCCTTCCGTTGCGATGAATAAAAGCATCTTCACTTTTGGGAAGTTGATAGTGTATGATGTGACCTATGGCGGGTATGTCGAGCCCACGAGCCGCAAGATCCGTAGATACTAATATGTTAGCACTGCCATTGCGGAATTTGCTTAAGGCGTGTTCTCGGTCATATTGTTCCATGCCTCCGTGAAACACCTCGTTGCTGATCTCGTTTTCGTATAAATAGTCGCTCACCTCATATGCTGCTTCACGAAAAGTGCAAAATATGATCGTGGGCATGGGTGACAAATTACATAATAGCTCAAGCAGCGTTTCTTTACGTCCTTTGTCGCCAACCACAACTTTATGATAACTCATAGAGGGTGGAGTGCTGCCAGAAAGGAAATCTATCGTTTCCGCATCCGTCATTCCTACATATTCTGGTATTTCCTCTGCCTTAGTTGCAGAAGTGAGAATGCGATTTGTGACGTGTGGCAAAAGCCCAACAATCTCCTGCATCTCTGCCTCAAAGCCAAATTCGAGGAGTTTATCAAATTCATCGAAGACAATGTGTGTAACGTTTTTCACATTTATATTGCCTCGTTTCAGATGATCCAAGAGCCTACCTGCCGTGCCGACAATTACTTTTGGGTCATATCTAAGGCTTCTTTCTTCGGCAGTGTATTGGTGTCCTCCATAACAACAAATAGAACTTGCACCGCTCTTAGTGGAGCGTATAACTCCGTCGATTTGAAGAGACAACTCACGTGATGGTGATATTATAATTGCATTACCATCCATTGCAAGTAGTGGTAAAAGATAAGCCACCGTTTTCCCTGTTCCCGTTGGGGATAAAAGAACGATGTTGTTACTTTGACACTCTAACATAGCCTGCTGCATCTCATTGAGCTCCGTAAAGCCAAGAGCAGCGGTTATGTCATCTACCTTTTTAAAATTCATGTTTTACTCCGTTCTCTTCAGGGTAGTCTATCGTATAGTGTAGACCGACACTATGTTTCATCTCTTTCGCTTGTTTTATGATGATATACGCAACGGCGATCATGTTACGTAATTCACATAACTTTTGCGATAGGGTAGCTTGCTTAAAGAGGTTTTCGGTCTCTTCATATAACAAACCTAATCGTGACATAGCTCTCTCTAAGCGAGTGTTAGATCTTACTATGCCAACGTAATTACTCATTATTTGTTGTAGTTCCTTATAACTTTGTGTTACCAAAATCATCTCTTCGGGACGTGAAGTGCCCTCGAAATTCCACTCTGGAATGTCTTCTTGTAGGGTCAGCCCGGCAATTCTTGGTAGGGCGTGTAAAGCAACATTGTCCGCATATACGACTGCCTCAGAAAGCGAGTTTGAAGCTAACCTATTTGCTCCATGTAAACCTGTGCTTGAACTTTCACCTATTGCATATAGCCTGTCTATGGATGTGGCTCCGTTCATGTCTACCTTAATCCCCCCACAAGAATAGTGAGCCGCAGGGACAACAGGTATCATGTCTATGGTGATGTCTATACCTATATCAAGACATTTGTTATATATGTTAGGGAAGTGGCTTTTTATCTCTGCTGCATCTTTGTGTGTGACATCGAGATATAGATAGTCGTCGCCACTTATCTTTAACTCCGTATCCATAGAACGAGCTACTACATCACGTGGAGCCAAAGAGCCCATTTCGTGATATTTTCTCATAAACTCCTCTCCTGTCCTTGTCTTTAATATAGCACCAAAGCCACGCATAGCTTCAGATATTAAAAAGGATGGTCTTTCAGATGGGTTATAAAGAGATGTAGGGTGAAATTGTAAAAATTCCATACGTTCGATGATCCCTTTTGCACGATGTACCATTGCTATGCCATCGCCCGTAGCAACAGCAGGGTTGGTTGTAGTTTGGTATATGTTGCCAACGCCTCCAGTGGCGATTACTGTAACTTTAGATAATATGACAGACAATTCATTGGTCTTATTATTTAAAACATAAGCACCATAACATTCTGTGTCTGTTGAGTGTTTTGTGATTAGCTTGCCTAAGTGATGTTGCGTAAGTAGGTCGACGGCAAAATAATGCTCAAGGATGGTTATGTTTTTGTGCTTCTTGGCTCTATATACTAAGGCACGTTGTATCTCGGCTCCTGTGCAGTCTTTATGGTGGAGGATACGGTGTCTCGTATGCCCTCCCTCACGAGCAAGGTCATATTTTCCCTTTGTTTTATCAAAATCGACACCCCATTGTATCAATTGTCTTATTTGTGATGGGGCTTTGGTGATAACCATACGCACTACATCTTCGTCACATTCGTGCGATCCGCAGATTATGGTATCTTTGATATGTTGTTCTATATCTTCGGGGTTATACATTACGGCAGCTATGCCACCTTGTGCTTTTTCTGTGTTTGTGGTGCTCATGTCGCTCTTTGTGAGAACAATCACATTTGCATAATCCGCAACTTTTAGCGCAAGGCTTAACCCTGCTGCTCCACTTCCTATTATTAGGAAGTCAGTCTCTCTTTTCATCTCTTTATTCACTAAGTGGAGAGCGTTATTACACTTCCCAATCAAAGCCGTCCTTACGGTCTTTTACTTTAACCCCAAGAGCTGCCATCTTATCTCTTATTTTGTCTGAAGTAGACCAATCTTTATTGTCTTTTGCCTCTTGACGCATATTAAGAAGCATCTCAACAAGTCCGCTTACTATTTCTTTATTTCCGTTATCACCCTCATCTTTAAGCCCTAAAAGGTCTTCCACAATAAAAAGAATATCTTTCTTTAGCGTTGCGAGGTCTTCAGCATTTATAGTTTGAGCTTTGTCGTGTAGTTGGTTTATAGTTTTCACCCATTCGAAAAGTGTCGCTATCGCAATAGGGCTGTTTAGATCGTCGCACAAAGCAGCCATACATTCCTCTTTCAACTTCGAAACATCGATAGTAGAGGTCTTTGCAGGTGCAATTTTGTCGATGGTTTTTATTGCAGCCATAAGACGTTCATATCCTTTTTGAGCGGCTAAAAGAGCCTCGTTTGAGAAATCAAGTGTGCTTCGATATTGCGCTTGAAGGATGAAGAAACGAATTGTCATAGGAGAGAAAGGCTGAGTTAGCAATTTGTGCTTCCCGGTAAATAACTCTTCCAAAGTTATGAAGTTACCCAATGACTTACCCATCTTCTGACCATTTATGGTGATCATATTGTTGTGTACCCAATATCGCACCGCTTCCTTGCCATTTGCAGCAACGCTTTGAGCTATTTCACATTCGTGGTGAGGAAACATGAGATCCATCCCTCCGCCGTGAATATCAAAGTTCTCACCTAAATATTTGGCTCCCATAGCAGAACATTCCATATGCCAACCTGGAAATCCATCGCTCCATGGAGATGGCCAACGCATTATATGTTCTGGAGATGCTTTTTTCCATAAAGCAAAGTCAAAACTGTTGTGTTTGTCACTCTGTCCATCTAAAGAACGTGTTCCCTCTTGCATATCGTCTATCACCCTGCCTGATAATTTGCCATATAGGTGTTTTTTGTTGTATTTCTCGACATCAAAATATATAGAGCCATTACTTTGGTAGGCATATCCGTTATCAATGATTTTCTTAACCATCTCTATCTGCTCAATTATATGTCCTGAGGCAAGTGGCTCGATTGATGCAGGCAACACATTAAGCATACGTGTGGCATCACGATAACGATTTGTATAGTATGAGGCAACTTCCATAGGCTCTAAAGCCTCTAATTTAGCCTTTTTAGCTATTTTATCTTCTCCTTGATCAGCGTCATTTTCGAGGTGACCAACGTCGGTTATGTTTCTTACATATCTCACCTTATAATCTAAGGCTTTTAAAAGTCTAAAAAGCAAGTCGAAGGTTATTGAAGGGCGTGCGTGTCCAAGATGTGGATCGCCATATACGGTTGGTCCGCAGACGTAAAGCCCTACAAATGGAGGCTTTAACGGTTCGAAAATCTCTTTCTTACGAGTGAGAGTATTGTATATGTTTAGTTTCATATGTCTATAAAATAATTGTTGGCAAAGATACAAAATAACTATATAACGACAAAGCTTCTGATATATTTATACATACATAAAGACAAGATAGACGAAATATGTAAAATATAACAATAAATTATAAATGTGATTAGAAGTTAATTTTTTTTTAATATCTTTGCATAAATAAATTTTTAAGCTATGATGATATTAATGACTATCATATTCATTGTTGGATATGTATTTATCGCCTTTGAGCATACTCTCAAGGTGAATAAAGCGGCGACAGCACTTATTATGGGTATCCTTTTATGGACTATCTATATAACGATGGATTACAGCGTCGTGCCTCTTCTTAATGGAGAGTCATTTAATAAATTTGTCGCAGAAGGAGGTTACGAAAATTCTACTTTAGCACAACAGTGTGTCTCTTATATAGCAAATTTTGAACTTCCAGCGGCGTTGGCAAACGTGTCGTCTACCTTGTTCTTCCTGCTCGGAGCGATGACAATTGTCGAGATGATAGACGTGCACGGTGGGTTTGCTATTATAACAAATCACGTCACATCTAAAAATAAAACTCGTCTTCTTTGGATAATTGGGGGTTTGACATTTTTTATGTCTTCGGTGCTCGATAATATGACAACCGCCATAGTTATGATAATGATGGTTAGAAGGCTTGTCTATAACTATAAAGAAAGATGGGTGTTTGCAGGTATTATAATTATAGCGGCAAACTCTGGTGGTGCGTGGTCTCCGATTGGTGATATAACAACAATATTATTATGGATGAGTAATAATATAACTGCAACGCACATAATCCCATCATTATTTATCCCAAGTGCCATATCTACTATTGTTCCTATATTTATTGCATCGAGGATGCTTGCTGGAAATGTGGTTTGTAATATGGAAGTCGATGATAAAAACGGTATAGACGAGATAGTAACAAAAAAAGAACGTATCAGTATCTTGATATTAGGAGTTGGATGTCTGTTGTTTGTCCCTGTGTTTAAGACTGTGACGCACCTGCCTCCTTATATGGGTATGTTGCTTGCGTTGGCTATAATGTGGATATATACAGAACTTCTATATAGACGTATAGATGTGCAAGAAAAGCTAAAACAACGTGTTCCAAGAGCTATAAAAAGAATAGATATTCCTACAATTCTCTTTTTCTTAGGTCTTCTTCTTGCTGTGGATGCTCTTGAACAGATTGGTGCTTTGACCATTGCAGCTACATTCTTAGAAACACACTTCGGTAACATATATGCTATTAATACTGTTATCGGTCTTCTGTCTTCAATAGTGGACAACGTGCCTCTTGTGGCAGCGGCAATAAGTATGTATCCAATAGCTACCGATGCCTCTATTGCAGCTTCTGCAAATCCCGAATTTATAAGTCACTTTGTCACTGACGGAGCGTTTTGGGATATGCTTGCCTATTGTGCAGGTACTGGTGGTAGTATCCTTATTATCGGATCTGTTGCGGGTGTTGTTGTAATGGGTATTGAAAAGATAAATTTTATGTGGTATCTGAAAAATATATCCCCAATGGCTATTTTTGGATATTTCGCAGGAATTTTGGCTTTCATGCTTCAATATTTCTTAATCAACGGAACGTTATAGTCTTTAACCATAAACAATATATCCGGCAAGTCCGGCGATGCAGATTACCCAGATAGGATGTATCTTTGTCCAACGTACCAAAGCAAAGGCTCCTGCACAAAACACGATGCTTTTCCAATCGGTGAAGTTTTCGCTATTCATAAGTAACAGCGCAGCAGCGGCTATGAGCCCTACAATAGTGGGACGTAGAGCCGCAAAGATAGACCTTACGTAAAGGTTGTCATTATATTTAAGCAGTAGTTTACTGATGGTCACAACAAGGATAAACGATGGCAGACATAGCGCAAAGGTGGTGAGCATAGATCCAAATATGCTCCCTGTTGTTACATATCCTATATATGTGGCAGAATTTATCCCTATGGGTCCCGGTGTCATTTGCGAAATGGCAACCACATCTGTAAATTCAGAAAGAGAGAGCCATTGATAATGTTCGACAACCTCATACTGAATTAGTGAGATCATGGCATAGCCTCCTCCAAATCCGAAAAGACCAATTTTGAAATAGACCCAAAATAGTTGTAGATATAATATCATGCTTTTCTGCTTTTAAAATATTGTATTGTTAGCCCTATTGCCACAACAACTAAAATTAGATATACTGGAGATATTCCCCATTGCCAAACTAAAAGTGCTATTAATCCTGGTATCCACACTGTTCGCCATCCTATTTTAGCACTCTTTGCTGTGCTTAATACAGGAGCTATGATTAATGCTACAACGGCAGGGCGAATACCTTTAAATATAGCAACAACTATTGGGTTATCATATATTTTAACGAAAAACATAGCTATTAGCAGTATAAGAATGAAAGATGGTAATACCGTTCCGAGAGTGGCTATGAGGCTTCCTTTTTGTCCAAACCTCTTTTGCCCTACCAATATAGATATGTTGACTGCTAAAATTCCGGGTAACGATTGTGAAATGACGAGTGCATCGAGAAACTCCTCTTTTGAAAGCCATTTTTTAATGTCTACTACTTCTTTTTCTATTGCAGGTATCATAGCCCAACCACCACCAAAAGTGAAAAGTCCGATTTTGAAAAAAGTTGTAAAAAGAGAAAACATAATTATAAATTTTTATACAAAGGAAGATAAATTTTTCGAGATTTATGATATTATACATTGAAATAAAATGGATAAAAAAACATAACAGTTTGATAAATACAAGTGCTGTTTTGTTTTATATATTAACAAAATACTCTCTTTTTACCTTTCGATATTTGCTTAATTCTTATTTTTAGGAAATGATTTATAATGAGATTTGAAGAAATGGTTTGATTTTTCAATTTATTATGTTTATATTTGTGGGAGTGAATTGTATTTTAATAATGATAATATAATGGCGAAAATTAAAGGAGCAATTGTTGTCGACATCGAGAGATGTAAAGGGTGTGGCGTGTGTATAACCGTCTGTCCGACTAAAGTTATTACTTTAGGTAAGAAAGTCAACAATAAAGGTTATAATTTTTTAGTAATGCAAGATGGGATAGATTGTATAGCGTGTGCAAGTTGTGCTATGATATGTCCCGATAGTTGTATAACTGTTTATAAGGAGAAGGAGTAATGGAAGACGTAAAATTGATGAAAGGAAACGAAGTGATTGCCATTGCAGCCATAAGATGCGGCTGTGACGGTTATTTCGGTTATCCTATAACTCCACAATCGGAGGTGCTTGAGACTCTTATGGCGGAAAAGCCATGGGAAACAACAGGTATGGTGGTGTTACAAGCAGAAAGTGAAACAGCCTCTATAAATATGGTATATGGAGGTGCTGCATCTGGTAAGATGGTTATGACATCGTCTTCAAGTCCTGGCTTGAGCCTTATGTGTGAGGGTATCTCATATATAGCAGGTGCTGAACTTCCTTGTCTTGTTGTAGATGTAGTAAGGGGAGGTCCTGGTTTAGGTACTATACAACCTTCACAATCGGATTATTTTCAAGCTACAAAAGGTGGCGGACATGGCGACTATCACTTAGTTGTCTTAGCTCCAAACTCTGTACAAGAGATGAACGATTTCGTGGGTTTAGGGTTTGATATTGCCTTTAGATACCGTAACCCTGTAATGATCCTATCGGACGGTATTATAGGTCAGATGATGGAAAAGGTAGTCCTTTCTCCTCAGAAGCCACGTCGCACAGAGGCAGAGATACGTACTCTTTGTGATAGTTGGGCTGCAAATGGTAAAAACGGAAGAGCTTCTCGCAATATCGTAACATCGCTAAACCTTAAATCTGAACTTCAAGAACAAAAAAATATAGACCTATTTAAAAAATATGACGAGATAACTAAAAAAGAGGTTCGCTTTGAAAAGATAGCTTGTGATGATGCACAATATATTTTTGTAGCTTATGGCTCATCTGCTCGTATTTGTGAAAAGGCTATTGAACTTGCTCGTGAAGAAGGGATCAAAGTAGGTCTTCTACGTCCTATAACACTTTACCCATTCCCAACAAAAGCAATTGCTGAATTGGCTGAAAAGGTAGATGGTTTCTTATCTGTTGAGATGAGTATGGGGCAGATGGTTGAAGATGTGCGTCTTGCTGTAAATGGTAAAAAGCCAGTCCATCATTTTGGAAGATGTGGCGGTATTGTTCACTCTCCAAATGAAGTTTTGGATGCTTTAAAAAAATTACTCGTTAAATAGTGGATATGGAAAATAATAGTAATAGAGCTCGTATAGCTCCTGAAAATATAGTTTATCAGAAACCACGTCTGATAACAGACAATACTATGCACTACTGTCCAGGGTGTTCACATGGTACTCTACATAAATTAGTGGCCGAAGTGATCGACGAAATGGGTCTTGAAGATACAACTATCGCTGTTTCTCCTGTGGGATGTTCTGTTTTAGCATACGATTATATAGATGTAGACTGGGTTGAGGCTGCTCACGGACGTGCTCCTGCTGTTGCAACTGCTCTTTCACGCTTGCATCCTAAGTCATTGGTGTTTACATATCAAGGTGATGGTGACCTTACAGCTATCGGGATGGGCGAGTTTATGCACGCTTGTAACCGTGGTGATAACATAACTGTAATATATGTAAATAATGGTATCTATGGAATGACTGGTGGTCAGATGGCTCCAACAACTCTTGAAGGTGCAAAAACAGTTACTTGTCCTGAGGGTCGTCGTCATGACCTGCATGGTTATCCTTGTAAAGTTGCTGATATGATAAAACTTCTTCCTGGTGTTACTTATGTCACACGTCAAAGTGTAAATACAGCAGCAAATGTTAAGAAGACAAAAAAAGCTATACAACACGCTTTTGAAAATTCATTAAACCATAAAGGATTGTCTTTTGTTGAGGTTGTTTCTACATGTAGCTCTGGTTGGAAATTAACCCCAGTCAAAGCAAATGAGTGGTTGGCTCAAAATATGTTCCCATTTTATGAACTTGGCGACTTAAAGAACGAATAAATTATGAAACAAGAAATTATAATAGCAGGATTTGGTGGACAAGGAGTCTTGTCTATGGGTAAGATTTTGGCATATTCTGGTATGCTTCAAGGCAATGAAGTTACATGGATGCCTTCTTATGGTCCTGAGATGCGTGGTGGTACAGCCAACGTAACGGTCATTTTGAGTGACAAGAAGATTAGTTCTCCTATCATTCACGAATATGATACGGCGATTATCCTAAATCAACAGTCTCTTGATAAATTCGAATCTTCTGTCAAAAAAGGAGGCTTACTTATCTACGATCCAAACGGTATAACTCACCATCCAACACGAAAAGATATAGAGATCTATTCTATCGAAGCGGCATCTGTTGCGGCTAAAGAGGGTAAAATGAGATTTTTCAATATGATTGTTTTGGGAGGTTATTTAAAAATAAGACCTATCGTATCTTTAGAAGATATTAAGTTAGGACTTGCAAAGTCACTTCCGGAAAGACTTCACAGCACAATTCCTGACAATGAATTGGCAATTGTTAAAGGAATGGAAATTATTAAAAAAGAGTCGCTTTAAGCGACTCTTTCCTTTTATACCACCTCATCTTTATGACAACATCAATAGTCCAATTTATAGATATATTAGAATTTGGCGAATATCACTTTGCTACATTAAAAAATGTGGTGATAGACAGAGACATAGATGGTCGTCTTGTATATATTGCTGGTGGTGAGGCTGTGATATTTAGAGTTACAATAGAGGGAGTGCCGTTTGCCCTTAAATGTTATACTGTTGAAAAGAGGAATTTGAAAGAAAAATATGCTCGTATCAAAGTTTTATCCGAGAGTGAGCCTATTATTCCTAAAATGACATATCTTGAAAAGGAACTTTCAATATGTGACATATATGGTGATTTGCAATGGGTCGATATACTTATATATGCTTGGGTAGAAGGAGTTACGCTCCTCCAATATATTGAAAATAGTACCAACCTATACGATAAGTCGGTGCTCTTTTCTCTGTGTCATAACTTTATCCTTTTCGCTCGGAGGATCCTTGCTTTCCCTTTCACACATGGAGATATAAAACCGCAAAATATAATAATAGGCAATGATGGAAAAATGTCCCTTATTGACTATGATATGGCTTTTTATGATGATATGCCTTGTGATGAGACTGTTCGTACACAATGGTATCAACATCCGTTGTCAACTTCTTGGGACGATAGTTACAGCATTGCTACCATTGTTGTTTCTTTGTTTCTTATTTCCTTAAAACCTCTTTTGTTTCACCATCATCATAATGGTGAAAACATCATTATAGATACCTATAAAGTTACAAATAAGGGAACTCTAAATAGTGAGATATGTTCGATCTTAGCTCCATATCCAAATTATATGTATCTTTTTGATATAGTCTCCTCTCCATATCCTCTAAAACGAGATATATTGCCAATATTAGAAAATATTTATGGCGATAAACCCTCCTCTTGTGATGTTGTCGACCATAGTGGTGAGCTAAGAAGAGTCGTTAATGGCGATGGGCTTTATGGCTTTGTTGACCAAAACAATAAGTTAGTGGTTGGATGTTGTTATGGAGATGCTACTAAATTTAATGATGGTGTGGCAGGTGTCCGTTTACAAGATAAATGGTATCTCTTTGATGTTTCCGGGTTGTTGGCTGTTGAAGATACTTTTGAAAATATAGGGGTCTCGATAGATGGATATATGCCAGTTTCTAAATATGGAAGATGGGCGTACATTAATTCGTACACCTTTAAAAGGACTACAAACGAGGATTATCAATACCTATATCCATTGAGTTGTGGCGTTGGTTTGGCGTGTGAAGAAGATGAATTTTTCTTTATTAACGTAAATGGAAATCGTATTTTTGGGGCTAATACTTTTACTTTTGCTACCTCTTTTGTTGGAGAATTAGCGATAGTTGAAAAAGAGAAATACTATATTATCGACATACATGGATGTCGTGTTAGTGAGTATTTTGATAGTAGGATACTTAGGTTTGACGATAACAGGATATATTATTTAAATGGTGCTGATGTTGTCGTCAGTAAAGAGTTTTGTAGGATATAAAATATATATATCTTTGTATAAAATAAAAATAGCTTATTATGAGGAGAATATTACCATTGGTATTACTATTTTCTGTATTTTCATTTTCTGCTGCTCGTGCTCAATATAACGTATTTAATGAGGTAGACTGTGAGTTGATAGATGTTTATAACGATGTGAATATGGGAAGCCATGTTTCCCCATTAGCCCATAGCGAGGCTGAAATGGCATATATGAGGAAAGTGAAACGTAATGAAAGAAATTTCTTCGAGACAAAAAATGGGCTTTATTTTACACAATATTCATATAACAATTGGGCTGAAGGTGGTAGTAATTCTGTAAATGGCAAATTATCATCTCTTACTAAACACGTCTATAAAAATAAAAAGCTGAGCGTCGATAGTTATTTGAATATGGCGTATGGATTAAACTATCAAGGTGCAAATAAACAAAAGACGGAAGATTATTTCGAGTTGAACTCAGATATATCTCATGTCATTTGGAATAGATGGTCATACACATTTGGACTCAACATAAAATCGCAATTCACAAAGACATATAAAAAAGATAGGACAGACTACCTCTCTACTTTCTTCGCTCCGGGAACCGTTAAGCCTTATGCTGGTTTTCGCTATACATACGATGCTCGACGCACAATCATGATATCTCCTCTTTCGGCTAATATGCTCTTTGTCTTAGATCCTAAGTTATCAGATGCGGGGAGTTTTGGCATCACACCCGGCAAGAAGATGAAGGCAAATGTAGGTATATATCTTAACGTTCAATGGGAGGAGAAGCTAACAAAAGACGGGCTTCTGAAATATAAAACTAACCTACAAAGTTTTTACGATTACAAAGGTCTTCCTAACCTAAGTTGGGAAAATTGGATCGATTATTCTATATTGCGATTTTTCAGTGTAAACCTATATGTAAGAGCCGTTTATGATGAGAAGATAGACGCTCAAGATCCGTGGCAACTGAAAGAAAGTTTTGGCATTGGCATAACCTACAATTTTAAAAATAAGTAATGTAGAAAACTGCTTTTTAGATTTTTTAGATTAATAAATAATTACTAACTTTGCAGGATATATAACAAAAATAACAATACAAATAACATATATTATGAGAGATACTCAAATTTTTGATCTAATCAACGAAGAGAAAAATCGTCAGATGCACGGCGTAGAGCTTATTGCCTCTGAAAACTTTGTCAGCGAAGAAGTTATGGAAGCTATGGGTTCTGTACTTACAAATAAATACGCTGAAGGTTATCCTGCTGCTCGTTATTACGGCGGTTGCCAAGTTGTCGATAAAGTAGAGCAACTTGCAATAGACAGACTTTGTAAAATCTATGGTGCTGAATATGCGAATGTGCAACCACACTCTGGTGCTCAAGCAAATATGGCCGTTTTCCAAGCAGTTCTAAAACCAGGTGATACATTTATGGGTCTTGACCTTTCACACGGTGGTCACCTATCTCATGGTTCTCCAGTTAACGCATCTGGTATCCTATACAAAGCGGTTGCTTATAAGGTAAAAGAAGCTACTGGTACTATCGATTACGATGAAATGGAAGCTCTTGCTCTTGAACACAAACCAAAACTTATCGTTGGTGGTGCTTCTGCTTACACTCGTGAGTGGGATTACGAACGTATGCGTGCTATTGCAGACAAAGTAGGTGCTATTCTTCTTATAGACATGGCTCACACTGCTGGTCTTATCGCTGCTGGTCTTTTAAAAAACCCAGTGCCTATTGCTCATATTTGTACTTCAACAACACACAAGACCCTTCGTGGACCTCGTGGTGGTGTTATCATCGTAGGTAAAGATTTTGAAAATCCTTGGGGTCTTAAAACACCAAAGGGAGTTGTAAAAACTATGGGTCAGCTTCTTAACTCTGCTGTGTTCCCAGGTATTCAAGGAGGTCCTTTGGAGCACGTTATTGCTGCTAAGGCAGTAGCTTTCAACGAAGCTCTTCAACCATCATACAAAGAATATCAAATGCAAGTTCTTAAAAATGCTCAAGCTCTTGCTAAGGCATTTGGAAAAAGAGGATATAAGATGATCTCTGGAGGTACAGACAACCACCTTCTTCTTATCGACTTACGTTCTAAGTTCCCTGAATTATCAGGTAAGAAAGCTGAAAACACACTTGTACGTGCTGACATTACAGTAAATAAAAACATGGTTCCTTTCGATTCACGTACTCCATTTACCACTTCAGGTATTCGTGTTGGAGCTCCTGCAATCACTACTCGTGGTCTTAAAGAGGCAGAGATGGATCTTATTGTTGGCATGATCGACCGTGTACTAAGTGATCCTGATAACGAAGCTGTGATTGATGCTGTTCGTAAAGAAGTAAACACAATGATGGCAAAATACCCACTTTTTGCTTGGAACAAATAATATTTTCTTAAGAAAATATATATACTAAAAGAGGACGACCCACAAGGTCGTCCTCTTTTGGTTATACATACTTGTGTTACTGACTTATAGAATGCTGAGTCTCCGCAATAGTTCTTGTCTCTGTAATCAAAAAAGACCTAACAATTATTAGTTAGGTCTTCAGTTGTACCTTCGCCGGGAATCGAACCCGTTACAGATATCGAATATCTTCATAAATATTTAATAACTCTATAAATGTTATTAAATATTTTACGAAAAGTATAGCATCCGCTATCTTTATTCTCCTTCATCACGTTCCATGTGAGATTTGAAGTACAAAAAAAGACCTAACAATTATTAGTTAGGTCTTCGGTTGTACCTTCGCCGGGAATCGAACCCGTTACAGATATCGAAGATTTTCATAAATATTTAATAACTCTATAAATGTTATTAAATATTTTACGAAAAGTATA
>JAVVUK010000030.1:0-16746 GCA_036653215.1 Rikenellaceae bacterium | reverse complement strand
AAGGTCGTTGATAGGAGCTGCCATGCCTTGTAGAATTGGTCCTACATCTTGAGCCCCTGCAAGACGTTGAACGAGTTTATAAGCGATGTTGCCAACTTCCAACGTAGGGAACACAAGGACATTAGCGTGACCTGCAATCTTACTGCCAGGAGCTTTTTGCATACCTATTGCCTCAACAATAGCAGCATCTGCTTGAAGCTCACCATCAATAGCTAAAGATGGATCCATCTCTTTGGCAAGGCGTGTTGCTTCGACAACTTTATCTACCATTTCGTTTTTGGCAGATCCTTTTGTTGAGAAGCTAAGCATAGCGATGCGTGGTTCAAAACCTGCAATGGCACGTGTCGTGTGTCCTGTCGAAACGGCAATTTGAGCAAGCTCTTCGGCTGTTGGATTAGGGTGAACAGCACAATCGGCAAATATCATAACTCCGTTTTCACCAAATTTGTTATTTACGCCCATTATAAAAGCACCTGACACAACGCTAATTCCAGGTTTTGTCTTTACATATTGGAACGCTGGACGAAGAACATCACCAGTAGCATTGATAGAACCGGCAACTTCACCGTCAGCATCACCTGCTTTTATCATCAATACCCCAAGACATAGAGGGTCAAGAATGAGCTTTTCTGCTTGTTCTTGAGTTAAGCCTTTTGCAGCTCTTAGCTTAAGCATAATATCTACATACTTAGCTTTGTTAGGGTTGTTCATAGGATCAACGATGGTGACCTTAGATATGTTTTTAACCCCAAATTTCTCGGCGTTCTTTTTAATTGTTGCAGGGTTGCCAATTAAGATAATTTCACAAAGGTTTTGATCAATAATCTCGCCTGTTGCTCTAAGCATACGTTCTTCTTCGCCTTCTGGAAGTACGATACGTTGTTTGCTTGTTCTTGCTGTTGCTTTAATTTTTTCTAAAAGTTCCATATATGTTTTTATTATTAATAATTATTGTGATTGTAATTTACAATGATCCATGCAAAGATATAAAACATTGTTTAAAATTAGTCATTAAATACAAATAAACGTCTTATTTTAAAATTCGGCTTTGTCAAACTCTGCTTCTAAGATGTTATTTGCCTTTTCAAAATCTTCGTTACGCACCACCAATTCTATCTCTGAGGCGCAAATGGGGATGTTTGGAAAGATGTTGCTTAAGGCGGCGTTACGTATATATGATGTTATGCCGTTACTCTCCAAAAGTCCTTTCACGATGTTTGTTTCGGCAATAGTGGAGAACTTTCCTACTATTATGCCATCGGTTTCAATCTTTCCCATAATCTGTTAATTTACAGTTTTTAATAACTCTTTTGCTTGCGATAGAGCTGCTTCTGTAATTTTACTTCCACTTATCATTACCGCTATTTGCTCTATACGTTGTTCCTTTTCTAACTTAACGATGTTTGTTATGCTATTTTCCTTATAAACTAAGAAGTGATGTTCTCCTTTGCTGGCAACTTGTGGGAGGTGTGTGATGTTTATTATTTGTTGTCCTTTCGAGAGTTGTTCCATAATCTCGCCCATCTTATCTGCCACACGTCCTGAAACCCCTATGTCTATCTCGTCAAAAATCATGGTTGGCATACTCTTATGTTTCGATATGAGCACCTTTAATGCCAACATAAGACGTGACATCTCACCGCCTGATGCCACCTTGTCTATCTTTTGAAGAGGCATATTTTTATTAGCCGAGAAGTTGAAATATACTTGGTCGCAACCTGTTGGAGTTAACGTGTTTTCACTTTCAACGACAACTTCAAAAGAAGCGTGTAATATGCCAAGTTCAACTAAAGTAGAGATTATGCTTTTCTCAATTATCGGTTTCGTTGCTTTACGTCTTGTGCTTATCTCTTTGGCTATGGTGTTAGCCTTTTGTACTATCTCAACCTCTTGTTTTTGTAACTTTTGTAGTTTGTCGTCAAAGTTATCTATGACGCTAAGTTTGTCTGATATTTCATTTTGAAATTCAAGAAGCTCCTCAATACTTTTTTTATGATGTTTCTGCTCAAGGGTAGATATGAGATCTAACCTTTGTTCTACTTCTAATTGTCGAGATGGATTTTCCGAGACGCTATCTTTTAGCTTATTTAACTCACGAAGACTTTCTTTTATCTCTACAAGAGAGGATGTTAGTCTTTCTAATATGTCGTCACCACCTTCAAGAAGCGATGCTACTTTTGAAAATTCTTGTACCCCATATGACAATGTAGATAGGGTAGAGGTGTCGCTATCACCCATTGTGAAAGTCGTCTCAGAGAGTCTTTGAGAGACTTCCGCTGCTCGGTTTAGAAGTTCAAACTCTTTGGTGAGTTCCTCTTCCTCGCCCGATTTAAAAGATGCTGCATGAAGCTCTTCGGCTTGAAAACGTAGGTAATCCTCGTCTCGTTTCGCCTTATCTATCTCGTCGATAGCTGCTTTTATCTCTTTTGTTATATTTTCTTTTTGTAAGAAAAGCTCACGATATTTGTTTAATAGAATTTCATTTTTGGCAATAGAATCTACAACGCCAATTTGGAAGGTAGACTCTCCGACAAGGAGGGTTTGATGTTGTGAATGTATGTCTACTAAATATTGTGCGACATCTTTAAGAAGAGATAGATTTGTAGGGATGTCGTTTATGAAAACACGGCTTTTTGAAGGTGTTATGACACGCCTTATGGAAAGTTCACATTGGTATTCTATGTCGTTAAGTTCTAATATCTCTGATAACTTTTCGGAAGCGTGTTCAATATTAAAAGTAGCCTCTATGATACAACTCGCAGCGTCTTTTTTTATGATGCTACTCTCGCTTCTCTCTCCCAAAGCCAAGCCGATGGCTCCCAAAAGTATAGATTTGCCGGCACCCGTCTCTCCGGTTATGATGTTTAATCCGTCTTCGAGATTTAGGCATAGTTTGTCTATCAAAAGGTAATTCTCTATGTGAAGACTTCTAAGCATTATTATCTGTTTTTGTGACGGAATATATTGTCTATTATTTCTTTAGCAATTTTTTTCTTGTCTTTAAGTCCAAGATTTATGGCACTACCTTCTTTAGCGAAAAGAGTGACTTTGTTTGTGTCGTATCCAAAACCAGCACCACTGTCGTTAAGAGAGTTTAGAACTATGTAGTCCATGTTTTTACGATGAAGTTTATCTATTGCATTGTCTACTTCGTTACAACTTTCAAGGGCAAAACCTATCAATGTCTGAGAGTCATTTTTTATCTTTCCTACCTCTGCCGCAATGTCTTTTGTAGCTTTAAGCTCAAGGGTCATGCCCTCGCTCTTTTTTATTTTATGTGTAGCTGTTGTTTGTGGCGTAAAATCTGCCACCGCAGCAGCCATGATTATAATATCATTTTCAGAAGTTCTTCCTACAACTTCTCGATACATCTCTTCAGCCGAAAGAGCAACAATTTCTTTAGCTCCTTTTACACTGCCGACAAGGTTCTCGTCTACTCTCGCTCTGACAATAGTTACTTCAGCACCATATTGGACAAGTACTTGCGATAAGGCATAACCCATTTTTCCTGTTGAGTTATTGCTGATATAACGTACAGCGTCAATCTTTTCTATCGATCCTCCAACTGTTACAAGTGCTCTTTTGCCAAGTAGAGGCTTTGGTGCTTCTTCAAAGAAAGAACATATATATTGACAAATGTCCTCAGGCTCTGCCATACGCCCTTTGCCTTGCAGCCCACTGGCAAGAAATCCGTTTCCCGGTTCGATGAGGTGTGCTCCGTTTTCAACAAGTTTTTTAAGGTTCGATGTTGTTGTTGCGTGGGCATACATATCAAGATCCATAGCCGGAGCTATAAATATAGGACAACGTGCCGATAAGTATGTCGTTAGAAGGAGGTTATCGGCAATGCCATATGCCATTTTGGCTATTGTGTTTGCCGTTGCCGGAGCTATAAGAAAAGCATCAGCCCACTCTCCGAGAGATACATGAGAGTTCCATTCCCCGTTTTCAGGGTTAAAAAAATCGACAAGGATAGGGTTGCGAGATACTGTTGCAAGGGTTAAAGGAGTTATAAACTCTTTCGCAAGAGGAGTCATCACAACTTTAACCTCAGCTCCTTGAGTTACAAGAAGCCTTATTAAAGAAGCTGTTTTATAAGCAGCAATACTGCCTGTGACACCTACAATTATCTTTTTCCCTGCAAGACGCATACCTATACAAAGATTATCTTTCGTTTTCCTCTTCTGGAACTTCGTCAAAAGCAGCTTCGTCGCCTTCCACTACTACTAATTCATTATTTAGAAATTCTTGAGTAGCTATAAGAACAGCCTTAGGCAACTTCTCGTAGTAGCTCGAAATTTCTATTTGCTCTCTATTTTCGAAAGTCTCCTCAAGGTTGTCACTCACATTTGCAAATTCTTCAAGTTTCGCTTTTAGTTCTTTTCTGATCTTTGAGCTAACCTGATTTGCACGTCTTGAAATAAGCTCTATTGACTCATAGATGTTTCCTGTTGGAGCGTCTATCTCATATAGATTTCTTGTGACGGTGTTTGTTGGAATATTTCCTTTCTTTGGGTTCATATTTCAGTTGTTTTTTAATGAATTATCAAATCTTCGGCGGCTTTTTTGTTCTCTATTTCTTCAATAGAGGCTTCCACCTGTTCTAATTTCGCTTTTAGGTTTTTTACTTTATTTTTGTTTCTGTCGGATATTTCATAGTCTAAGATCCTTCTTTGCAACTCGTTACGTTTTGCATAGATGTCGTTTTTTGTTGCTTTCACCTCTACCGTAAGATCGCTAACTTCCGCTGTTCCGTCTGTAAACGATTGGGCGTTTTTATACATACGTGTCGCTGTCTTCTGATATTGTGTGGCCGGATATTCCGATACTAAAGAGTAATAGGCATCTATAACATCAAAGAAACGCTCTTTTTGTTTTGAAGGCACACTTTGTCTTGCATAGTTGTAATATGATTTAAGCATCAAATATCGTATATCCTCACGTCGTGGCACATCGGGATTACGTTTAAGAATGTTTTTAAATGTGGTGATAGCAGAGTTATAATATCCTATATTATAATATGTCTCCCCGACTTTAAACTCCTTTTCATTTATACGAGACATAAGCTCATCGATCATGAGTTGTGCTTTATCTGTGTTTTTGTCGTTCGGATAACGATATATAAATTCGTTAAATGCAGATATTGCCTTTGCAGAGTAAAGTTGGTCACGTTCGGAGTTTGGAGATAACATATAGAAACTCATTCCATACATAAATTCGGCATCTCTCGTAAAACTACTACGTCCGTATGTCTTCCTAAACATATCAAATAGTTGGGCACTTTGCTCATATTCGCCATCTCTAAATGTTAAGTTAGATAGGTAAAATCTTATTGTGTCGGCACGTTCTGTAGCCGCATATATAGGATTTACGTTGTCTAAGAGAGCCATCGCCCTTTGGTCTTTCTTCTCATCATAGTATTTAAGACCCAATTTATATTGCTTTTCATAGTCACGTCCCTTTAATATTGAAGAGTATTCGCTGCAAGAGCAGAGAAATATTCCCACAAAGAGAAACAACATTAACCTATATGTTTTCATCACCATCATACAATCCTTGAAATATCTTACAAAAGTAATACATTTTTATCAATCAATAAAATTTTTGTTGAATAATAAGGTCAATTCGTTGAAATGACATTTGCCGATTACCCCAAATAAATATTAAACTATACCTTTGTATGGTTAATCAAAAATGAAAAGTTAAATTAAAAATAATAATACAGTGGATATTTTTGAAAGAATTAGAAAAAACAGTGGTGGTCCGATAGGTCAGTATCAAAAAAAGAGTCATGGTTATTACACATTCCCAAAACTCGAAGGTCCTATTGCTCCTCATATGATTTTTAGAGGTAAAGAAGTTCTAAACTGGAGCCTTAACAACTATCTTGGTCTTGCGGCAATGCCAGAAGTAATGGAGGCTGATGCTGCAGCTGCACGTGAGTTCGGTATGGCATATCCTATGGGAGCTCGTATGATGAGTGGTCAAACAAAATGGCACGAGCAACTTGAAAGAGAGTTGGCTGCTTTTGTGGGTAAGGAAGACGCTTATCTTTTAAACTTCGGTTATCAAGGCATGGTTTCTATTATAGACACTCTTGTCTCTGCACGTGATGTCATAGTTTATGACTCTGAAGCTCACGCTTGTATTATAGATGGTCTTCTTCTTCATAAAGCTAAAGGAGGAAAGCGTTTTGTTTATCCTCACAACGACATGGAACATTGTCGTAAACAAATTGAACGTGCTGTTAAGGTCTCTGAGGAACGTGGCGGTGGTGTTATGGTGATCACCGAAGGTGTGTTTGGCATGAAGGGCGATCTTGGTCGTTTGGATGAGATTGTGGCTATGAAGAAAGATTTCGATTTCCGTCTTCTTGTTGACGATGCTCACGGATTTGGTACTATGGGTAAGACTGGTGCCGGTACTCCTGAACATTTCGGCGTTGAAGATGGCGTGGATGTACACTTCTCTACATTTGCAAAGAGTATGGCAGGTATTGGTGCTTTTGTTGCCGGGGAACCTGCAATAATAGACTATCTACGTTATAACTTACGTTCTCAGATATACGCTAAGTCTCTTCCTATGCCTATGGTTATGGGTGCTTTGAAGCGTCTTGACATAATACGTACACGTCCTGAACTTAAAGAAAGACTTTGGCATATAGCAACATTGTTGCAAGATGGCTTTAGAGCGTGTGGGCTTAACATCGGCGTTACACAATCACCAGTCACTCCAGTGTACCTAAAAGGTGGTGTTAGAGAGGCTACAAACATAGCCGTTGACTTACGTGAAAGATATAGTATTTTCTGTTCTGTGGTTGTTTATCCGGTAGTGCCTAAGGGAGAGATCATATTACGTATAATCCCAACAGCGGTTCACACAGAAGAGGATGTCGCTTATACACTTAAATGTTTTAGAGAGTGTAAAGAAAAGCTTGATGCTGGTGCTTACGATTGTGAGATGCCGGACAGGGCTGAATAATAAATATAGATAACACTTTAAAACAAGGTTAAGGACACACGTCCTTAACCTTGTTTTATTTTATAAAAATATGCCAAGTAGAGTGAAGAGACGACAAATAGAATAAAATATGCTATTATTTCAGCAGTGGAGGTGTAGTAGTTGTTTATGCTACTTAGAGGCAAGGCACTTATCTTCTCGATAGATATGTTATAACAATACATGACACTCTCTATGGCTTTATAAGACAGAGCGTTGGGTATGACGAGATATGTTAATGATGCCCACATCAAAATTGGCAGTAGTGAGGTGAATACTATGTTTGCTAAGAGTCCTGTTAGCGAGAGCACTCCAAAATAATAAGTTACAAAAGGAGTGGTTATGATTTGTATCGATATAGAGATCAGAATTATAGAAAGGATATTATTGAGAATTTTGTTTTTCATCCTCACAACAAGAGATATGCGGTAGTATAGAAATAGAATAGCAAAGAGGGCGAGGTATGAGAGTTGAAATCCTACATCTAAGAGTAATGTATGGTCTATAAGTAAAAAGAAGACCGCAGAGGCAAATAGTATATTGTACATTTGGTATCTGCTTTTTACATAGGCATAACAAAATTGAAGTAGCGTAAGCATAAATGCCGATCTCATTGCTGAGGGTGACGATCCTGAGACGAAGACATAAAACCACATCATGGAGATTATGAAAATCACCTTTGTCGTACGCCAAAATCTATAATTTGGGATTACGAGTAGTATGGCGTTGAGAATTATGAAAATTACACTTATATGTAAACCAGAGATGGAAAGTATGTGAGACACTCCGCAAGAGGCATAGTCTGTTTTCGTTTGTTGTCTTATGCCACGAGTGTCTCCTAATGTTATCGCTTTTACTATTGCTTTGTCGTTTTTATCTATGTTGAGGCTGCTCAGTCTTAGAACTAACTTGTCTCTTAAAGAGCGGAAGAAGATCTTTGTGTTATAAAGAGGCTTCACCTTCGGCGTAGCGGTGCCTATAATTAAGGTCTCGCTATTTTCTGAGGAGTGGGCATAAAGGTCAATCCCTAAATCTAAAAAGTATGTTTTATTTTTAATTGTAGATCCTTTTAGAGACTCCACCATTACCTCTGCCTTTACAAGATCGCCCTTTTGGAGAGGTGTGGCGTTAAGAAAAACCAACCTTTCATTATTTAGATCTATGACATAACTCTTTGAGTTTATAACTTCGACGACGTTAAAGGTCTTGTTTAAAAATACGTTTTGAGGTATTTTCTCTTCTTTAGCGTCTAAATAGTGAAGTGAGAGTCCTAAAAGTATGAGAAGAGAATATGGAATTTTTAGTTTTATAGCTATTGGAATAGCAATGAGAAGAGCTATCAGAGCGTAAAAAGAAAGTATAGGAGCCATATATCCTATTACGATGCCAACAAGTAGAGCAAAGAATATTTTTGCAATAGGAACAAGGAGAAGTTTCTCTTTTAATGAGTTTGTCTCTCTGAATATAAAACTATCCATCTACCAATTATCACGGTCAATCGTGCGATATTGAATTGCTTCGGTTATATGTTTGGTTAATATATTATCTTCTCCTGCAAGGTCGGCTATGGTGCGAGACATCTTAAGCACTCTATCATAAGCTCGTGCCGACAGTCCAAGACGCTCAACAGCCATTTTTAAAATCATGGTCGCTTCTTTATCTAAACAGCAATATTTCTCTGTTTGGGCACTATTCATCATTGAGTTAGAATGTATCCCTTCGTCTTTGAAACGTTCTATTTGTCTTTTGCGTGCCGCCTCAACACGCAGACGTATTTCACGGCTTGTCTCTCCTTTTTTCTTGGTTGTTAATTCGTCAAAGCTGACAGGCATAACTTCAATTTGAAGATCTATACGATCCATCAAAGGACCCGATATTTTATTCATATAACGTCGTCTGTCGGCATGGCTACAAGTGCATTCTTTGTCCGGGTGAGTGTAATATCCGCAAGGACAAGGGTTCATAGAGGCGATGAGCATAAAGTTGGCTGGGTAGCGTACCGTATATTTAGCACGTGAGATGTTAATGACTCTGTCTTCAAGAGGTTGTCTCATAACCTCCAATACCGAACGTCCAAATTCTGGAAGTTCATCTAAAAATAAAATGCCGTTATGAGCAAGAGATACTTCTCCTGGTTGTGGCGATGTCCCTCCTCCGACAATAGCGATGTTCGATACTGTGTGGTGTGGTGAGCGGAAAGGGCGTTTTGTGAGCAGTCCATCGCCAGATCCTGTCTTTCCTGCAACAGAATGTATGCGTGTTGTCTCAATAGCCTCTGCAATAGTCATAGACGGTAATATCGAACCCATACGTTTTGCGAGCATCGTCTTTCCAGATCCAGGAGACCCTATCATCAAGACGTTATGTCCTCCTGCAGCTGCAATTTCAAGGACACGCTTTATCCCCTCCTGCCCTTTGACATCCGAGAAGTCGTCAAGCACTTTCTCCGTGTCGTCATAGTCGTATATATATTCTTTAGGCTTGGTGGGAGTGATAGATATGTTATTATTAAGGTATCCTACAACCTCTGAGAGCGATTCTACTCCTATTACCTCTATTCCGCTTATCATGGCGGCTTCAGAAGCGTTTGACTTAGGTAAGATAAAACGTTTAAGCCCGTCGTTACGAGCTTGCATCGCCATAGATAAAGCTCCTTTTATGGGTTGTAGCGATCCGTCAAGCGATAACTCACCCATGATCATACATTCGTCGAAAATAGGGTAGTTGGTGATGTGTGAAGTTGCTGCAAGAATTGCAACAGCGATAGGAAGATCAAAATAAGAGCCTTCTTTTCTTACATTTGCAGGGGCAAGGTTTATCGTTATTTCCTGTTCGCTAAGTTTAAATTTACTATTTTCAAAAGCTGCTTTTACACGTTGCTCACTCTCTTTTACGGCATTGTCGGGAAGCCCCACAATAAAAAATTTATCTCCGTTTATTATATTTACTTCTATCGTGATTGTTATAGCGTCTATGCCCGATAGAGCTCCGCTAAAGCACCTTATATACATTATATTCCTTTCATTAATTTGTCTTTGAGTTGCAAAATAGTGAGACCTCTTTCAATAATTCCATTTTCCACAAACGAGATTTTACCAGTCTGCTCAGACACTACCACCACCAAAGCATCACTGTTTTCCGATATTCCGATTGCTGCACGGTGACGTGTTCCATAATAAGCAGGCACATTATTATCGTCTGTGGTTGGCAGTAGACAACGTGCCGCTATTATCTTATCGTCTGTAATTATTACTGCACCATCATGTAAAGGCGAATTTTTGAAAAATATAGTTTCAAGGAGTCTTCCGCTAACATCGGCGTTAATGGTGTCTCCTGTATTTACGATGGAAGATAGAGAGTCTGTTTTTGTTATCACTATTAGCGCACCGGTCATGCCTTCAGACATACTTTGACAAGAGTTTAAAATCTCATCTACTGTATGTGTGCTGCTCTCGATAAACTTCATTTTGTTAAATCGCTTTATATATTTGTTTCCTAAAAACAATAAAAAACGACGCACCTCCTGCTGGAAGACTATTATTAGGGCTATCACCCCAACGCCAAGCACCTGTCCAAGCAGCATAGTCATAAGTTCCATTTTTAGAAAACGCACTACAATCCACAATATATATATAAAAAATATACCTGCAAAAATGTAGTATGCGCTCGACCCTCTGATAGCTTTATATAGATATACAAGTATGAGAGTTACAATCAAGACATCTAAAATGTCGAGAAAATTTAGCGATAAAAAGTTCATCTGTTTATATTTTAGAGTTACGCACCTTATTAAAAAGCTGTATCGTTTGTACTGCTTCTTTTGTGTCGTGAACACGTAATATGTTTACTCCTTGTCTCAAAAGCTCCCATCCCAAAACTGTCGTTCCACCGAGAGCTTCATCTGGAGTTATGTTAAGGGTTTGCCAAATCATGCTTTTGCGTGACACCCCTGCCAATATGGGTTTCCCAAGTACCGACAGTTCACTTGTGTGACGTAGAAGCTCAAAATTTTGTTCTGTATCTTTTGCAAAGCCAAATCCGGGATCTATTATAACGTCTTTTATGCCGGCTTCGTGGATCTTTTCAAGCCTCTCACGGAAATATTTGAGTATATCACTCATCAAATTGTCATAGTCGTTTAGGTTGCTCATGGTTTGTGGTGTTCCAACCATGTGCATGGCTATATAAGGCAATGAACGGTCGGCAACACAATCTATCATCTCTTTGTCGTGCAACCCTGCCGTTATGTCGTTTACTATAAAAGCTCCATAAACGTCAAAAGCCTCTTTCACTACGCTACTACGAAAGGTGTCTATGGACACGAAAATATCGCCAAACTCCTTTTTTATAATCTTTAGGGCTTCGCACACACGTTGAGACTCCTCTTTTGGAGATATGTCTTTGGCGTTTGGACGTGTAGAATAGCCTCCAATATCTATAATTGAAGAGCCGTCATCTAATGCTTTTCTGACGCTGCTTATTATTTTCTCTTTTGTCTCGTTGCGGCTTCCTTGATAGAAAGAGTCGGGTGTAACGTTTATTATACTCATCACCAGAGGCGATGAGATGTCCAAAAGCCTACCTCCTATATTCATTATAAAACCTTTCCGAATTGATCGATCAATATTGTTTCAGACATCAATTTGTTAGTGCCTACAAAAAGGCTACATTCCACTAATTCGGGACTTAAAACTTGAACGGTAGTTGATCCTTTCTTGCTTGGTTTGATTGTTTCGGGAAGAGTCTTCATAGATTTTAAAGTTAGAAGCACAGGTTCTCCGGAAATATCGGTGTCTGAAAGTAAACCTCCGTTTTCAGATATTCTACATACAATATATTTGTCTCTGTCTGTTGTAGGGGTTACCTTAAAAATATAAGTCACATAATCTGTTTTTACTTTACCTATGAAAAGTTGAAGATATTCTTTTTCTAACCTTCTCATCTCTTTTATGGCAGCACCCATGCCTGCGCCAAGCTCGTTTGACTCTCCTGTAACCATGTCAAAACGTCTTTTGCGAAGGGTAAATATTGTCTCTGCGGCACCTTTAGCAAGGTCTAAATCGCTTTTTGTTGTAATCCCTGTTGTTATAGGATTTAAAGAAACGTCAATAAAATCGACTCTTTGAGATGGAGAATTTACAATTTTGTTTCCGTCAAACACTTGGTTCTCACCTTTCGAGAGGTCTGCTTTGTTAATGGCTTTTATTGAAGCTCCCTCAATAGAATATATGGTTTTGTTGTTTAGCGGAGCATTTACGCCCAAAAGCTGTTTTGCATATCGTGAGTAAGGACCCATTGCCACTTGTTCCTTGCGAACTTTGACTTTGACTTCAATGGTGGTTTGCGGTTTTGCCTCTTGTGCAAATAAAGATGCTGATGTTAGTATGAGTACTAAAAGTGTTGTTATTTTTTTCATAATCATTATTTTTTATGCAATATTACAAATTATTTTAGAGAGTTTCTTATCATTGGAAGCATTTTTTTATTTTTGAAATTAACGAGTTGTTGCTTTTCTCTCCATGAGCCTTTTTTAACTCTCTCTTTAGGTGGTCTATCTCTTTGTTTTTCTCGTCTATAATTTTGTTGTTAAGGTATGTCTCACTTGATGGTGAAACAAGGATATCTCCATATATCTGTTTTGCAAATGCGGCTTCTATGTGTGCTCGTATGTCGTTTTCGTCGTCTTTGGTGACTGTGTATATTTTATTTGGGTAAAGCAACTTTTGGGACAGCTTTACCTCTATCAACGCTTCTTTCTTTTCTTCACAATATGCTATTTTGTTACTTTTTGTTTTGTTTGTTGCAAAAACTTCTATGTTTACTCTGCCTCCCCATTTTAGTGCCAATTCATAAGGCTCGTTAAAAAAGAGCCTTACGTCGAAAATAAAGCCGCCTTCTATATATTCACAACAACTATTACTGCGTTTTAAGACGATCTCATATTGTTTATTCTCTCGTGTTCGACGATCGGTAAGTTTAAATTTTAGTTCTTCCATCTCGCATATTATCTCTTGAGCAATAAGATGAGATAACGTCATCCCATTTTCTCTATCACACTCTCGATAGTCGGAAGTGGGGTAGTAACGGAACGTTTTTTGCAGACGGTTAAAAGTAAGCTTTTCACTCTCTTCGTCTCTATTTATATAAAAGGTATGAGTGTCCTTAAAAGCCATATAGGCAACTTCACTCATCGAGAGTATCTCCCAACGTGTGACTGTGTGCCATGTGTCATGTTCCTTATAATATGCTTTTAGCTTTGTTGACATATTACAAATATAATAATTTTTTTTACTTTTGTCCCATGAAAAGAAAATTGAGATTTATCATCCCCTCATTTATAGGTGTCTTTTTGTTTATTACTCCGATCGTTGTCGATGGAGAGATGACAATCCCGATTGCCATATTAGTAAAGTTAGTATCTGAATTTATTCGTCCAATAGTGCCTATCTTGGCTCTTATATTTGTGGGATTTTCTGTTTTTGGAGGACTCTTTAACATTGATAAATATTTAAAAAATAGCTATCTAAAAACCTTACTTCATCCCTCTATGGCGTGGAGGGTGGTGCGTGGTATGGGACTTGTGTTTCTTATTATGATAGTCTTTAAGCTCGGAGGCGAATATTTTTGTGGTACTAATACAGGAGGACTGATATTAAATACCCTTTTCCCGGTGCTCTTTGCTGTTTTCCTTGTTGCAGGGCTTCTCTTGCCGCTGCTTCTTAACTTTGGGTTGTTAGAGTTTACGGGCACTCTCTTAACAAAAGTCATGAGACCTTTGTTTCTTCTTCCGGGACGCTCTTCTATAAACTGTATCGCCTCGTGGCTTGGTGACGGTACGATAGGAATTCTTTTGACAAATAAACAATATGTTGGTGGCTATTATACCCAAAGGGAGGCGGCTGTCATAGGAACTACTTTTTCTGCCGTGTCAATAACATTTTGTCTTGTGGTCATTGAGACAGTGGGACTTGGTAATATGTTTCTTCCTTTTTACCTTACCGTTAGTGCTGCTGGGGTTGTTGCTGCTTTGATAATGCCACGCATCCCACCTCTCTCACGTAAGAAAGATCTATATTATAATAACACTCCTGCAAATGTGAGTGAGCTTATCCCCAATGGAGAAACGCCTTTTTCATGGGGTGTTAAGTTGGCACAAGAGAGAGCGGATAGTAATAAAAAGATATCTTCTTTTTTTGTCGATGGGCTAAAAAATGTATTAGATATGTGGGTCGGTGTTCTTCCTGTGGTCTTGGCTGTTGGTACTGTTGCTCTGATGTTGGCCGAATATACGCCTTTGCTCCAATATCTTGGAGTGCCTTTTTATCCGATGCTCGAATTTATGGGTGTCCCAGAGGCAAAAGCAGCTTCTGAGACCATGATGGTAGGCTTTGCCGATATGTTCATTCCCTCAATCTTAGCGGCAGGGACGATAACATCTCCAATGACACGTTTCATTGTGGCAGCTCTTTCTGTTACTCAACTTATATATATGGCAGAGGTTGGAGGGTTGCTTTTAGGGTCTAAAATCCCGATCTCCTTTACAAATCTTATAGCCATCTTTATCGAAAGGACGATTATCACCCTTCCGATAATTGTTCTTGTGGCTAAGTTTCTATTTTAGTGATTATATATGTGAATGTCTTGTTGAGGATAAGGAATAGATATTTTATTGTCGTCTAAAGCCTTTTTCACTCTGTCTATCGTCACATAGTTGAGATCCCAATAGTCATCGGTCTTCACCCATAGACGTAACGATATTTTTACGGTGCTCTCGGCAAGCTCGCTAACGGCAATAAAAGGAGCAGGAGACTTCTCTATTCTTGTGTCTGCTGTTGCTGCTTTTAGGATCACCTCCTTTGCCCGATCTGTATCTTCGTCATAACCAACGTCGAATACAAAATCTAAACGGCGAACAGGTTCTTTAGAGTAGTTTATAAGTGTAGAGGTTGAAATTTCCCCATTTGGTATTATAACGGTCTTTAAGTCAGAAGTTACCATTATGGTGCTAAACAGCTGAATTTCTTTTATTGTTCCTGCATACCCCGAATATTCTACATAGTCGCCAATCCTGTAAGGTTTTGAGAATAAGACTATTATCCCTCCTGCAAAGTTGGAAAGAGTCCCTTTTAGCGACATACCTACTGCCAAGCCGGCAGCACCAAGTATCGCTATAAATGAGGTCATCTCGATGCCCACAATTTGAGCAGCCGATATGATAACCATTATCTTAAGTAAGATGCCTATCATGTTTCTTAAGAAAAAGAGGACTGCTTTGTCAAATCCTTTTTTCTCCATTATTTTACTTGCGACAGACGATATTTTTTTAGCTATAAAAAGCCCTATTGCTAAGACTATAAATCCTAAAATAAGTTTTTCTCCTATTGTTATAAGACCTGAAATCAAGTTTTCTAACGATAAAATCTCAATTTTTCCCATAATTTTTAATTTTTTACAAAGTTAAATTAATTTTTATTAGCTTTGTGAAAACATAAAACTTATTTGTATGAAAAAAATCAAACTTGCCATTGTTGCATTTGTTGCAATAACTCTATGCTCATGTTCAAAAGTAATTGTCGGAAGTGATGAGATAACTATTGTTGATAGAGATGTCGAAGATTATACCGCTCTTTCTGTTGAAGGAGGGCTTGATGTTGTTGTTACAAATACTGAAAAAGGAAGCGTTTCTGTGAGGACTAATGAAAATGTCCATCAATATATAGAAACGGAAATAAGTGGAGGGACTCTGGTTGTGCGTCCCAAAAGCGGAGTTAGCTTTAGAGATGTGACAATAGAAATATCTTTATCTGGAGAAGGAATATCATCTATAAAGGCGACAGGAGGGTCGAGTGTTGATATAAAACGATCAACAGTCATTGAATCTATGGATATTGTTCTTAGTGGAGGTTCCGATCTTAGTGGTGTTTTAGATGTTAAAAGGATCATTGCCGAGATAAGTGGCGGTTCAGATCTTAAGCTAAACGGTGAAAGGGCAGACTATATAGAGTTGGAGTCTGAAGGCGGTAGTGATGCGACTATATTTATCGAAGCTGTCGATATGTCTATCAAAGCGTCTGGAGGTAGCGATGCTTACGTTTGGGTATCTAACAATTTAGATGTCGTAGCTTCTGGCGGATGTGGTGTGTTCTATAAAGGTAGTGGTGAGATAAAAGATATAGATATCTCCGGTGGTTCAAATATTGAAAAAAGAAATTGGTAATCTTAGAAGTAGTTTAACAACCTTTTATCTTTGAGGTCGTTTGCTTGTTAAATTAAGTACTATTGTAGTTAAATCTCTATTCATATGAGTCATCTCACTTAATTGAGATTTTAGAAAAAAATTAATTTCTGCCGTGTCTTCATTTTTTGAAGATGCGGCTTTTTTTATGTCGTTACGTGACGATTTTGCTTCTTGTAGACCAAACTTCTTGTGCGTATCTGTAAATACTTCTCCTATCTCTTTAAGCAACCACTCCGTGTTTATGTTGTCATATGTAAATACTATTTTCTCCAACAAATCATAAGACGGTTTAGTGTTACGTCCTGAGATAACATTAAATGTAACTGTCGGGTTCACCCCAAGTGCTTTCGCAAATGAATTATTATTCAGTCCTAACAGTTTAATTAACAAAGAAATACGCTCGTTAATTGTCATGTTTGTGATAAATAGTGTAAAAATATATCGAAAATATTTGGAAATATTATCAATTGTAAATACATTTGCATTGGATAATATTATTTATATAAAGC
>JAVVUK010000029.1:0-17322 GCA_036653215.1 Rikenellaceae bacterium | reverse complement strand
ATTGGTCTAAATATGGCGAATATGACCCTCTTACTGTTGCTGCTATAAAGATCATGGCACATAGAGCTGGAGTTGGCACAACGACATTTTACCATACCGCAGCACCTGTACTAATACAAGCCATCGGTGTTGGAGCTGATAAATTTATAGGGAGGCTTGAAAATCGTGAAATTCCTATTAGGCTTCTTAAATAGAAATATGATATATAGAAAAAGGATAAGTAAACAATTTTACTTATCCTTTTTCTATATCAAATATACGAAACACTAACGTACTCTTTTGTTAAACCTTTGTTTATCCATTAAGGCATAACCAAACATAGTAGGGATCCCCGTATCAAACACCATCTCTTTTTTTGTAATAGGATGGATAAAACGGATCTTGCTGGCATGAAGGGCAAGACGACCAATTGGGGATACATCGGCTCCATATTTTCTATCTCCAACAATGGGATGTCCAAGATCACTCATGTGAACACGTATTTGATTTTTCTTACCTGTCTCCAATTCAAGCTCCATCATAGTATTATCACGACCCACTTGAAGCCTTTTATATCGTGTTATGGCAAGTTCTCCATCTTCTGGATTTTGGGTAGAGTAGACATGAAACGCTTTATTTTCAGCAAGGTATGAACGCACCTCTCCGCTCTCCTGCTCAACTTTACCCTCAACAACGGCTATATATTTCCTCTCAAGAACTATCTCGTTCCAATTATACTGAAAGGTATGTTGAACCTCTTGACTCTTCGCAAAAACAACAATCCCAGAAGTCTCACGGTCGAGACGGTGAACTATAAATATACGATTATTCTGATCTTGCTGTTTCAAATATTCGCTAAGTATGTAATATGCAGTACGTTGACGCTCACTATCGGTCGCCATAGTAAGCAGCCCATTACGTTTGTTGACAACAAGTATCGCATCGTCCTCGTATACAATTCTCAGAAATGGATTTTTGAAAGTCTCATGCGTAACGCCAAAGCTAACCATCACCACATCCCCAACAGATAGATCGTGGTTGAATTGTGTTGTGGGAATACCATTTACAGAAATCTGCTTATGTGCCAGAAACGATTTGATGGTGGTGCGGCTCTTGTCCGGCATCTTCTCTCGCAAGAAGACCAACAACTCTTCTGGCTTTTCAATGGTAAAAGAGATATTCTTACCCTCACCACGTCTTTGATGTCTTTTCTTATCGTTTTTATCAACATCTACCCTTGCTTCTTGAGGTAGTGGCTCATTATCATCAAAGACACCAAGCTCACGCTTCATCATCTCATCCAACTGGTCGGGGGTTATGTTATAATCCTCTTCTATCATTTTCAAATAAATTAATATAACTGTTATAATATGTCATAGAGTCGTAGTTACCCTCTATTTTTTGATACCCTTTAATTCCCATAGTCTCAAAATCGTATTTCGAAGTAGCTCTTATCCTATCGACCAAAAGCCCAAGTTCAAAAGCGTCATACACCATACCGTTTATGTTATCATCTACTATGTTAGGCATAGCTCCCAAACGTGGTACTATGACAGCTGTTTTATGTTTAAAAGCCTCAAGCACAACAACAGGAAATCCCTCATAGCACTTACTGGTCATCACTAAAGCCACAGCCTTTGTATAAAATGCTGAAAGGAGATCACTGCTTAGATAACCACAAAACTCGATGTTTAAAGGTGCTTTAATATGTTGAGGAATGGTATTATCGCCTGCCACTTTAAATTTTATATCTGGCATACGAAGGGCTAAATCAAATAGCACATCGATACCTTTTTCTGGAGTCATGCGCCCCACAAAAGCTAAATAATCATCTTTTGGCATCGACAGTGGGGTAGTAGTGTCTATATTTATGGCATTTGGGATAACGGTAATTTGCGAAGCCTTAAACCCATAAGACACTAAAACATTCTTTTGAAACTCGCTAAGAGCTATAAATGTATCTACATTCTTAGTCAAGATATGACTCTTACGTACAAATAAATTCCTCAAAGACACGAAAATAGACTCCGCTAAATTATTAGTACAGTTGTTTAAGACACAACAAAACTCCTTCTCATCTCTTGTCATACATTCTCGACAAATGCCACCACCACGAAACATGGTAGCCAAAGGACAAAGCACCCTGTAATTATGAAGAACCATAAAAACAGGAATAGAAGCCCTTTTTAACGGAATTAAGGCACTCGGAGTTATAAGGTGATAAAGATTATGGACGATAGCCACATCTGGTTTGTTGGCTTTTATTATGCGTCTCATCTCAAAATAAGACTTCACATTAAAAAAGCCATTCATAAAACGACATATCTTTTTTAATATATTGCTATATTTTATATTTTGCTTTTGGTAAAGGATAACCTCATGCCCCATCTCTCTAAAAAGCTTTGTCTGAAATTCGACAACGCTCTCTTCTCCTCCACGAGAGGTGTAGTTATTATGAATTATTAATATCTTCATTGTTTAAGAGTCTGTTTAAATATACTCAACTTTTACAGATTTTAGGTATTTTGTCTCTAACACTCTGCATAAGCTTCTAATTAGGTTACGCCTCACTTTAAACTCATCGAAACCATAAATATCACTATAAGTATATCCAGCATTTCCTATAATAAAATGGATCTCATCACTCTCAAGAAGCGTTTCTATAATAGAAAAGGCAGCTCCCTTTTCGGAAAATAGCATCTCTTCGTTGTTTAAAACACTATAAACTTTGTTTAAAGTAGCCAAACCTTCAGAGACAATATCGACATCTCTCATATGCCAAAGAGGCGGCAGGTCGGCATCTTCAGAGATTATATCTTTGAGAGGATTTTCTCCTTTAACACCAGCAATTAAAGAAGCGATAGGGTAGCCACATATAATGCGCTTACCATTAAAGTTATATAACCTTTTTACAAGATTGTCCGTTTTGTTTTCATCTTCAGGAAGACACGATATAAAAATAGTCTTTTTCGCATTTCGCAAAGTGATAACAGCACAACTTACATCGTCGTTTGTAAGATCGTGGTCGTTTCGTACAGCTTGCGACAAAACAGCCTTTGCAAGCTCCGCAGAGGTTAAACTATTTGAGGCATCTAACTTCTCTTTTATAAAAGCCTCCACATTTTCCCTTTCCCAACCAAAAGAATAACAATTTCCCAAACCACTATGTGTTACGCCATCGCTCATTAAGACAATACGATCGCCTATTTTAATGTCAAATTTGGTTTGATATATGGTTTGAGGCCTATAATTTTCACGATCCATGATAAATTTCTCACGTTCAAAATTTATAGGAACACCTTCTCTATAAATAAGACATCGAGGATTGTCGAATTCTACTATTGAGGCTTTACCAGTAAGGGTATTGACCTCAACAATTGTAAATGTAGAGTAGCTAACCTTCCTTTTACTACACACAGGAAGAGTATTTATTATATTTTGTGCTAACTTTCGTATATCGTTTAAGCCTGTCTCATCAAAAATGGCAAAGGTAGCCGTTAGGGTAGATAATACGTTAGCCTTTACGCCATGTCCCATGCCGTCAGACAACACAGCAACACACCTATCGCCCTCTTTACTACGACGACTCATAAATGTATCGCCACATATAGGTTCAAGCCTACAACACTGTTGTTTACATGCTATATCAACAAATATACTATTTCTCATCTACTTACGTATGTCTTTTATTATAGAATTTAAGTCTGATGTTAAAGAGGCTGTCTCTTCGCCCATAACAAAGCCTATATTTTGCACCATCTTCATATTTCGTCTAATAACCTCCTGCAACCTTGAGTATAACTCTTCATTTGCCAATTGGTTATCTATTATGCTTCTAAAAGATATAAGATAATAATCGCCATTTTTGATAGGGTAGACGTTTAACATATATGAAAATTCTTTAATTAAGACTACTCTTGTTTCTCCCTCTTTATCTCCATAGGCGATGTCTCGTATAGCTTCATACACCTCTTCAGAAAGGACTTCTTTGAGTAAAGTAAACTTAAGTCCATTAATCTCAGTAGCTTTATCACGAGCATCAAAATCTAATATGTCGACAAAGTCATAGTTATAATGTTTTATCTCTCCGTCTTTTTTTGTAAGTACTAAAGGATAAAAAATCTTTTCCATGACCTCACCAAACACACTTGCAATATCAAGACTTTGTTTTCTTAACAAGATATTTTCTTGTTCAAGTTCTTTTATTTTTGTTTGATAGTCTAATAATGAGTTCTTAGCGTCCATTTATTTAATTATTTGACACAAAAATAACTAAAATTTTGGTTAATACCTAATTAAGGTAAAATATTTAATATTTCACATAAAAGCTATGCTGTTGATTATTAATTATTTAACTATTATTTTAAATTATTATTAAAATAAATGAATAAGAAGTTGGTAAATCGGAATAATATACTTTACTTTGCGGAAGTATTTTTTAAAACACAACAAATTTTTATGGAAGGTAAAGTAAAATGGTTTGATGGAGCAAAAGGTTACGGCTTCATCACTGCTGAGGATGGCAAAGATGTATTTGTTCACTTCTCTGGAATTAACCTAGATGGTTATAAAAGATTAGAGGAGAATCAAAAAGTCTCTTTTGAAATCGAAAATGGTAACAAAGGACCTCAGGCTATTAATGTTGAAATAATTGGTTAATTACTAATTAAGATATTAAAAGCTCTTTAAAAGGGTGTTGGTAAGTATACCAACACCCTTTTTTAATTAGATATACATTCTATTTAACATAATATATATTATGAGCAAATGGAAATATTAAATTTAGAATGTGTTTATTGTTTTAGAAACAATATATCACTAACTTTGTAATTAGATAAAAATTTTAAAATTTAAAAATATTTTAGACATGATAAAAATTGCTATTCCGACACGTGGTTCGGTTGTTGATGATCACTTTGGTCATTGCGAGTTTTACTCAATTTACACAATTGGTGACGATAAAAAGATTTTAGAACAAAAGACGATGCCTTCGCCACAAGGATGTGGCTGTAAAAGCAACATAGCCTCTATTTTACAAACTGACGGCGTTCAAGTGATGCTTGCTGGCAGTATGGGACAAGGTGCATTAGAGAAACTTAGTATGCACGGCATAAAGGTATTTAGAGGATGTAATGGCGAGGTGACCGCTGTTCTGAACGACTTCCTTGCAGGCAAGATCACAGACTCTGGAATTGGCTGTACAAGTCATGGCGACGGCAGTGATGGTCATGTGTGCAGTCATAACAAATAAAAACACTAAAGCTATGGCGATAACAGCAAAAACAACTTATTTGGGGAATTTGCGTACTGAAATTACGCACATCCTTTCGGGGAATAAAATCATTACAGATGCGCCACTTGACAACAATGGACGTGGTGAATTTTTCTCTCCCACAGACATGGTGGCATCAGCTCTTGGTAGTTGTATGCTTACAATAATGGGCATAGCCGCTAAGACACATGGCTTTGACATAGATGGAACGACATTACAGATTGAAAAGGTGATGGCTACATCTCCTCGTCGCATTGCCGAAATAAAGATAGAAGCTACATTTCCACACGACTACGAACCTAAGGTAAAGCGTATTTTAGAACTTTCAGCTAAAGAATGCCCTGTTGCCGGCTCTCTACATCCTGACCTTAAACAGACTATCACATTTAAATATAAAGGATAAGTGTCTTTTCTATATATAAAAAATCCGTTCAAAATTAATCTTGAACGGATTTTTATATTATATTAACTTATCTTATTATTGTCTCTTCACGATCTGGACCTACTGATATTATCTTAACAGGAACGCCACATTCTTTTTCTATAAACTCTATATATTCTTTAAGTTCAATAGGGAAATCTTTGTAGTTTCTCACATTGTTAATATCACAATTCCAACCTTTAAACTCTTTATATATAGGCTTTATCTCAGCACATGACTCAAAAGGGAACGATGTTTCTTGTTTACCATCAATCTCATAAGCGACGGCTGCTTTTATGGTCTTAAAGGTATTCATTACATCGGCTTTCATCATGATAAGTTGTGTTACACCGTTTATCATAACTGAATATTTAAGAGCCACCATGTCTATCCATCCACAACGACGTTGACGACCTGTTGTTGAGCCAAACTCATTACCAATCTGCGCCATATCTTTACCTACATTGTCAAAAAGCTCAGTAGGGAAAGGACCGCTACCAACCCTTGTGCAATATGCTTTAAAGATCCCAAACACATCTCCTATTTTTGTAGGAGCAACGCCAAGACCTGTACATACACCAGCACAAACAGTGTTTGAAGAGGTTACGAAAGGATAAGTACCAAAGTCTATATCAAGAAGTGAACCTTGAGCTCCTTCAGCTAAGATACGCTCACCTTTAGACATAATATCGTTTACCGCTTGTTCACTATCTATTATCTCAAAACGCTTAAGCACCTCAATGCCGGCAAACCATTCTGCCTCATATTCGGTAATGTCATATTCAAAATCATATTGCTTAAGCATATTTATATGCTTAGTTTTAAGGGTGTTATAACGTTCCATAAACTGTGGAGACAAAGTATCACCAACACGAAGACCGTTACGACCAGTCTTATCCATATATGTAGGTCCTATACCTTTCAATGTAGATCCGATCTTAGTTTTACCTTTTGAAGCCTCACTTGCAGCATCTAAGATACGGTGCGTAGGTAAGATGAGGTGAGCCTTTTTAGATACTAAAAGCCTACCGAGAGCCTCTCCACTACTTTCGAGATTGTCTATCTCTTTTGCAAAGATAACAGGATCAAGGACGACACCATTACCTATAATGTTCAAAGAATCTTTGTGGAAAATACCCGACGGAATAGTGTGAAGAACGTATGTTTTACCGTTGAATTTTAAAGTATGCCCCGCATTAGGACCTCCTTGAAAACGTGCAATGACATTATACTTTGGAGTAAGGACATCTACAACTTTTCCTTTCCCTTCATCGCCCCATTGGAGACCTAAAACTACATCTGTACCTCTCATTTTATTTTGTATTATTATGTAACGTAAAGAATTTATTCAACTAACGCTAAAAAACATAGCAAATGTTAAAACATAAACGGTTTATTAGCGACTGTAAAAGTATATAATTTATTTTAAATAGATTTATAAAAGTTCTATTTTTTCATCTTCAATTTTAATTCGACCTTGCTTAAGGAGCACTCCGATACCTCTTTTAAACATTTTCTTACTTAAAAAGGTTTGATCATATATTTTCTCTGGAGAACTTTTATCACCAAGATATAAAACGCCATTTCCCTTGTCGAGAAGCTTTAATATTGTCGTTGAAGACTCCTCTACTTGACGTCTTCCAGTTGGTTGAAGCGATACATCTACCCTATTTTCCTCTGTGATTTTAGATATATACCCCTTCATCATATCACCGATATAGACCTCTTTGAAAATCTGATTTGTATATACCATACCCCAATGTTTGTTGTCTATAACGCAACGAAAGCCATAGTCGTTTTGCTCAGCAAGGACTATATTTACCTCATCAGCCACGTTAAGGTCTGACACATCGGTGTTTGAGATAAATTTGTTTAGCTTCATAGTCGCCACAATACGCCCAGACATATCGTCTACATAAGCACAAACGACACACCAATCGCCTACATTTGGACGAAAAGTCTGATTTGAAAATGGCAAAAACAAATCTTTAGGAAGCCCCCAATCCAAGAAAACACCATATGGACTATTGTCTATGACTTCAAGTTGAGCTATCTCACCGACTTTAATAATAGGAGTGTCTGTGGTTGCTACTATTCGGTCTTCAGAGTCGTGATATATAAACACATCAACAGCGGTATCCACCTCCATATCTTCTGTGAGATACCTATTTGGAAGCAACACCTCCTCAAACTCCTCAAGTTCCCTATCTTCCAAATTGGAAATCATATATGCGCCTTGAGGGGTGAAACGATTTATATAAAGTTTCTGTAATTGTCCTATGATAAACATCCTATTATTTTTTTCTTCCTACAAAGGTACTCTTTTTATAAATAAAAGCACTATCTTTAAGGGTTATATTTTATTTATATTTTTATGAAAATAGTCGTATTACAGCTTGATACTCAATGGAAAGAGCCTCAAAAGAACAGGGAAAAAATTAATTTTTTATTAGAGCATGAGGCTTCGGAAGCAGATATAGTTGTTCTGCCAGAGATGTTCTCTACCGGTTTTACCATGAAGCCAACAGAAGTTTCAGAAACAATGAATGGAGAAACTGTTGCTTGGATAAAAGATAGTGCTCGAAAATATAATACAGCTATTGTTGGAAGTATCGTCATATCTGAACAGGGGAATTATTATAACAGGCTTCTTTTTGCCACCCCCGACGGGAAAATAACAAAATATGACAAACGTCACCTTTTTCGTATGGCTGGCGAAGAAAAGGTATATTCTATGGGGAATGAAAGAGTAATTATCGAATATAAAGGTTGGAGAATAATGCCTCTTATATGTTACGACTTACGTTTTCCGGTATGGTCACGCAACAAAAACGACTACGATATGTTGATTTATGTTGCCTCTTGGCCTTCTGTAAGGTCATACCCTTGGAAGAGCCTTGCAGTAGCACGTGCCATAGAAAATCAATGTTATACAATATGTTGTAATCGTGTGGGCAGAGATCCTAAAAACGAATATAGCGGTGACTCAGCAATATATGATTTCAAAGGCGAGCCTATCGCCATGTGTGAACCAAGTAAAGAATGTATAATCAAAGCAGATATAAACATAGAAAGCCTTAAAAAATTTAGAAGCGACTTTCCTGCATACTTAGATGCCGATAAATGGACATTATAACAATAATTATACTTATATCCTCAGGCATCCTTGTCGGTATAGTAAACACATATGCAGCAGGCGGAGTAATAATATCGACCTCTGTATTAGTTGCTTTTGGTATGCCTATCACTGTTGCTTTAGGGACAAATAGAATTTGTATTTTCCTTCAAAACTTAGTTTCTACAATAGAGTTTCGTCGTCAAAAGCTGATAAACTTAAAAGCAGCTTTTCGTCTATTTGTGCCTATGGGCATAGGCTCTATATTCGGTGCTATGTTTGCAAATATATGCCCGGAGGCGTTGCTGACGCTATTATTCACTTTAGGCGGGTTGTTTTCACTTGTGATGGTCTTTGGTAAAAAATCTGTAATGGAAAGGGCAAATGACGGATTAAACCGCAGACCTACCATAAGACACAACATAATCTTGCTTCTTATTGGTCTTTATGCAGGGTCGATATATGTTGGCGTTGGTTATATGATGCTTGCCATATTTATGTTTGGACTTGGTTATGATATAATAAGAGCAAATGCCCTAAAGGCATTTTCGGCACTTATCTTGTCTACCGTAGCAATAATCCCCTTTATAATACACGATAACATAAACTACACTTTCGGCTTTGTCCACGCAATAGGAAACATGATAGGAGCCTATATGGCTTCTCGACACGCAACAGCCTTAGGTGTAAAATATATTAGGTGGATTATGGTTATTATGATAGTTGTTTCACTAACAAATATGTTATATAAACAGGGCGTGTTTACTTTACTTAAAAATTTATGATCAAAGTATTTGGTGCAAGGGTGCATAACCTGAAAAATATAAATGTAGAGATACCGAGCAACTCGTTAACCGTAATAACAGGTCTTTCGGGTAGCGGCAAGTCTTCATTAGCATTTGATACCATATATGCGGAAGGTCAGAGGCGTTTTATGGAGACTTTATCTTCATATTCACGTCAATTTGTTGGTAACATGGAACGTCCCGATGTCGACAAGATAGAAGGTCTCAGCCCCGTTGTTGCCATTGAGCAAAAAACCACAAATCGCAACCCCAGATCAACAGTGGGAACTGTGACCGAAATAAACGACTTCTTACGTCTTCTTTATGCTCGTGCTGCAACAGCTTATTCATGGGAGACAGGTGAGGAAATGGTGAAATATAGCGATGACGACATACAAAAACTTATACAAGAGAGATATAGCGGTGAGAAAATAGCCATAATGTCTCCTCTTATTCGAGGACGTAAAGGACATTATCGTGAATTATTTGAGTCTTTATTAAAAAAGGGATTTTTATATGCTAACATAGACGGTGTCGTAAAAGAAATAGAGCTTGGCATGACCTTAGACAGATATAAGGTGCACCATATTGATCTTGTAGTAGATAGGCTTATAGTTGAAGATTTAGACGGTTCACGCCTTATAAAGAGCATCGACAAGGCAATGACTTATGGCAAAGGTACGATGAGTATATACAACTTCTCTGACAGCTCGATACGCTTTTACAGCCGTAATCTTATGTGCCCCACAACTGGACTTGCGTATGATGAGCCTGCGCCTCACAACTTCTCTTTTAACTCACCACAAGGTGCTTGCACAGCGTGTAATGGTCTTGGTGAACGTGCCATATTTGATGTAGATAAGATAATACCTAACAATTCCATATCTATAAACGACGGAGGCATCACTCCGATTGGCAAACGTAAGAAAAACATAACTTTTGTCCTTCTTGACGCTCTTGCTCGTCGTTACGACATATCTCTATCCGAACCTATCAGCAGCTATGATGATGATATGTTAAACATAATTATCAATGGCGACTCTACACCTCTAAAAATAGAATCTCGTGATTTGGGATTTATCGGAGGAGCTCATCTTATTTTGTGGAAAGGAGTAATCGGAGAGATAGAGAAAAGTATAGACGATGAAAATGTAAAAAAAGGTGATAAATGGAAGAGCCAATTTGTGCGTCATGCTCGTTGTGAAGTATGTAACGGCATGAGACTCAACAAACAATCGTTATCTTTTAAAATAGACGGTAAAAACATTGGTGAAGTATCACAGATGAGCATATCAAAGCTCAAAGAGTGGATTGATAGCATTGATGAGAAGCTATCTACAAAAAATAAAAAAATCGCTCGTGAGATAATAACAGAGATTAGTGAACGTGCCTCTTTTCTTATAGATGTGGGTCTTGAATACCTATCACTAAGTCGTGGAGCAACAACACTTTCTGGCGGAGAGAGCCAACGTATACGCTTGGCAACACAGATAGGTACAAAACTCGTAAATGTAACTTACATCCTCGATGAGCCAAGTATAGGACTGCACCAAAGAGACAATATAAAACTCATCAATTCCCTCAAAAAACTTCGTGATATGGGAAATACTGTAATCGTTGTAGAACACGATCAGGAGATGATGCAAAATGCCGATCATATAATAGATGTTGGCTATGGAGCAGGGAAAAATGGCGGTGAGATAATCTCGTGTGGCACCATGAAAGACCTACTAAATAGCGGCAGTATAACAGCCGATTATCTTAGCGGCAAGAAAGTTATTGTTTCTAACAACTCACCACGAAAAGGAAATGGGAAATATATAAAGCTTTTAGGAGCAAAAGGTAACAACTTGAAAGACATAGATGTAACCTTTCCTTTAGGAGTTTTTATATGTGTCACAGGGGTTAGTGGCAGTGGCAAATCGACCCCTATAAACGGGACATTGAGACCTTTAGTGTCAAGAACTATATTTCGTACTTTCGACACTCCTTTAGAATATAAATCTGTTGAAGGAGTTGAAAATATAGATAAAATAGTAACGGTAGATCAATCTCCAATAGGCAGAAGTCCAAGAAGTAACCCTGCAACATATACAGGGGTTATGACAGACATACGTAACATATTTGAGCAAACAGTAGACGCAAAAACAAGAGGTTTTAAGGCAGGTCGTTTCTCGTTCAAAGTAAAGGGCGGACGATGTGAAGATTGTGCCGGAGCAGGCATTAAAACAATCGAGATGAACTTTCTTCCCGATGTATATGTGACGTGTCCTACTTGTAACGGAAAACGATATAACCCGGAAACTCTAAAAGTACGATTTAAAGGGAAAACGATATACGACGTTTTAGAAATGACAATAAGCGATGCTCTTGTTTTCTTTGAAGCGATACCAAATATAAAAAATAAACTCTCGGCACTTATGGACGTGGGGCTTGGATATATAACATTAGGTCAGCCTTGTACAACTCTTTCTGGCGGAGAGAGCCAACGTATAAAGTTGGCTGCCGAGCTAAGCAAAAGAGATACCGGAAACACTCTATTTATCTTTGATGAGCCCACAACGGGACTTCATTTTGAAGACATAAAGATATTACTACACGCTCTTAATAAACTCGTAGATCGTGGCAATAGCATTATTGTTATTGAACACAACTTAGATGTCATCAGATGTGCCGATCACATAATAGAGATAGGATGCGAAGGTGGTGATAAAGGCGGAGAACTTATATATGCAGGTGACAGAGCTGGGTTGATGTTAAACAAAAGAAGCTACACCGCAAAATACCTTTAACAGACGAGTAATGAGAAAGATAACAAATCAAGAATTAGGACGATTATCCATAGAAGAATTTAAAGGAAGTGCTAAATTTCCTCTTGTCGTTGTTACAGACAACGTAAGAAGCCTCAATAATATAGGTTCCATTTTCCGCACTTGTGATGCTTTTGCTATCAAAAAATTATATTTGTGTGGCATTAGTGCCACGCCTCCCAACAAAGAAATACATAAAACAGCAATCGGAGCGGAATTTAGTGTCGATTGGTGTTACAAGGAAAATGTAATGGAGGCGATCTCCGAGCTTAAAGCCTTAAACTATAATATTGTATCCATAGAACAAGTGGCAAATTCGATCATGCTTAATGACTTTACAATTGACGAAGATCAAAGATATGCTATTATTTTGGGTAATGAGGTACAAGGGGTCTCTCAAGAGGCTGTTGACGCTTCTGATATGGCAATTGAAATACCACAATATGGAACAAAACATTCACTCAACGTATCTGTTGCCGCAGGCGTTGTTTTATGGCATTTTGTGAAACAGAGAGGCTAAACGCCTAAATAATGCGTAAAGAACTCTCCATAAAATCACAAACATAGAACCGACCAAAATATAAGTTATAAAGCCTCCTGTGTGTAATAAGTAACTTACTACAAAAGCTATTGCTTCTATCCCATTCAAGGGATTAATAGACTCACAAGCCCAACGATAATTTTCGGGTGCAGAACTTATAGATATAGCCGAACAAGCTATAACAAGCACTATAAGTGATAATAAGAGTGCTGTAATATTAATCTTTTTCATATTGTATGTGTATTTCACAAACATACAATCTTTTATCTATAAAAGCAAAAAGCCATCTTTAGATGGCTTTTATTTTTATTACTTAGATGCTTCTATCGATACTTTTCTAAACTCTTTCATCAACTTTTCAATCTCTAAAGAAGCTTTACGAGCACGTGTACCTGCTGCTTTATTACCATTTTCTACTTGCATTGTTGCATCTTTGCTAAATTCGGCATATTTGACCGCAATTTTTTCTACTAATTCTTTCATTTTTAATTTTCTTATTAAACATTTTATTAATCTTGATTACAAAGATATAAAAAAACAATTTACATAACATTATTGAACATAAATAATTTTATTTTAATAATATCAGACAAAAATAAACTTGTAAAAATCATACTATAATTGTAATTTTTCTTACAACCATTATTTCGTTACAAAGCCCTATCAATCCTACATTTGCATCAAAATACACACTGATTTATTACAATATAATATTGTAATAAACTTGTATTTTATACTAATTTAGTGATTCTTAATATCTATGCTAACCCTAACGAAAATGAACAATAAAAGTAGAATTACACATAACGACCTTACAGTCTTAAAACATTATGAAATTTATAAGTGTTATGAGGATCTTTGTAAACAAATCAGAGAGAAATATCCCGAAGTCGCCGATTTTATCGCTCGACAATATTATTACGATATTTTAAGTACAAAATTTAATTTGACACCAAATTACATTTGTACTATCATATGTAAAACTATGAATAATGAAAGTGGCGTAAAAAGCGATCTGATGCGTGCTTGTTTGAATATACAAAGCGACAATCAACCTAATTACTAATGGATACTATCGATGACATAATAAAAGAAAATGACTTTAGGGAAAACAAAAAACACTCTCTTTACGACCCATATACCGGTCAAGGATCTCCTATAAAACGATTTAAACTCGCTATAAACAAACAAAAATATCTTCTTCTACCAATAGCGATGCGAAGAAATAAAGAGATAGTAAAAATAAGGAAAAGTGGCAATATTAGCATATATGCAAAATCAAACAACACAACCATAAAAAAAATACTCTATACAATACTTAAAATTCGTATTATATATGATTTTGAATATTGGTGTGCAACGTGTGTTAAGATACAAGACAAAGAAAGCAAAGAAACGATTAATTTCACACTTCGAAAGCCTCAGTTAGAACTTTTAAAAGTCATTTCTGAACAGATAGATATGAAAAAACCAATACGTATTATACTACTCAAAGCCAGACAATGGGGAGGTTCTACGATGGTACAGATATTTATGGCTTGGATACAACTTTTTCATCGTAAATCATGGCATTCTGTCATTGTAGCAGACGTTGAAGACCAAGCTCGCAACATAAAATCAATGTATAGCCGTTTAGCCTCCTATCATCCAAAAGAAATTTACAATATCAAATTTGAAAATTTTGAAGGATCAACGAAAAATAAAATAATATCTGGTAGAGAATGTATAATATATATAGGGTCGATGCAAAAGCCAGACTCATTACGCTCGGCAGACGTTATGTTAGCACACCTTTCAGAGGTAGGGTTATGGAAGGCGACAGACGGCAAAAAGCCTGAAGACCTTGTTCAATCGATAGCAGGGACTGTACCCCTATCTCCATATTCGATGATCGTCATGGAAAGCACAGCTAAAGGTATAGGCAACTATTTTCATAAAGAATGGCTTAAAGCAACAAATAAAGAAAGCGGATATACCCCTGTTTTTGTACCTTGGTACGACATAGATATGTATCGCAAACCATTCGAATCGACACTCGAAAAGCGTGATTTTATAGAAGGGATGAGCCTAAAGGAACAAGAATATTTTAGGCTTGGTGCTTCATTAGAGGGTATAAATTGGTATCGCAATAAGAAGCATATGGATAGCTATGATGATTGGCGAATGGGATGCGAATTTCCAACAACGCCACAAGAAGCCTTCCAATCAACAGGCAGAAGAGCACACAACCCATCACACGTGACACTGATGAGGAAAAATGCACGCCCACCAAAATACATAGGCGATCTATTTGCCGATGCTCCACATGGGGAGAGAGCCATAGATAATTCACTTTGTTTTAGAGAATATAGCGGAGGGGAGCTTTGGTTATGGTCATTACCCGATAATATTACAAATGTAAAAAGAAGATATGTAGTAAGCATGGATATTGGTGGACGTAACAAAGGAGCCGACTGGTCAGTCATATCTATTATCGATAGATATTGGCTTACAGAGGGAGGTGTAGAGGAGTGTATAGGCACATCTCGCTTCCATATAGACCAAGATTTAGCTATTTGGAAAGCCGTACAAATAGCCACATATTTTAATAATGCACTTCTTGTAATCGAGGCAAACTCTCTAAATCCAAAAGGCACAGAGGGAGACCATACCTTAACAATATTAGACGAGATTAAAGGGATATATGAAAATCTTTATTGCCGCACAGATCCACAACGAATAATAGAAGGTTATCCAGAAAGATATGGCTTTTTCACATCTAAAGCATCCAAAAGCGACCTTGTAAACCAAATTAACAAAAGATTACGTGAAAATGGATATATAGAACGTGATATGCGTGCCATAGATGAGTTAGATGTATATGAGATAAAAGAAGACGGAAGTTACGGAGCAGTAGACGGTGAACATGACGATATTTATATGAGTCGTGCAATAGGGTTGAAAGCATCACAAACATACGATCCTCCGATTATTGACGTAGATAAAAAAAACAGCCCAAAATACCGTTAAATCAGCATTATTACATATTCTAATAATGTTCCACGAGCGTCATGTGTCATTTTGTCATGTCTTAAAGCGTGATAATTATTGATTATAATATAGTGTCTATTTGCGTGTACATTGTTTTGGGCTATAAGCGAAAGATTGTAGCGAGTAGAGAATACAGCCAAAGAGCTATAATAAAATCTTATTGGTTACTAAATGAAATAGTATAAGATATGCTTATGGTGTTTATTTTTACTAAATACAAATGTGAATACGGTGTTTTTACGTGTGTGCAATGAAGCGTATCTATATATAAACATATGTAATTATGGCTATCTATCAACACAATACATAAAAAAATAGCCGCCGTATTTGTTATACGACGGCTATTTATACAAGTTTATTTACATCTTAGGAACCAATTCCTCAAAGCTACCGTTACTATAATAGACAATAATACTCGATATTTTCTTTGAAGACTCCACTTTTGTTACAACTTTATTCTCCGTTTCCATAAAGCCACCCTTCATTATAGGATCAGTTTTTTTGACCTTTGGTAAAGACTTTTCTAACGGTTCAATCTCTCCAAAAAGATTAGCCTGAAGAGATATGTTTGGCTCTTTATTTATATTGTTTACAACAACTGTATGAGTATCTTCTTCCTTTTGCTCTATTTTATCTTCATCTTTATTATCAGATAGATACATATCTCCATCACCTTTGATAAGCCATAAAGTACTAATATCAGGGAACACGGAAGAGAGCTTTTCAAGGAAATCGAAACTTGGCTTGTTACGTCCTGTAATTATGTGTGATATATTAGATGAACGCACCTCTAAACTTGCAGCAAACTCATTTGCTGTAAGCTTCTTTTCTTTTAGTATTAACCCTATTCTCTCATTAATTGTCATATTGTAACCTCTTATTTTTTACAAATCTAACTACAAAATTACAATCTTCAAAATTTATTTCTATCTATTTTTGATCACCTCAAATGCAAACAATTTCACAACCAATAATTCACTTTAACTAATTCGCATAAACACCTCTTTAACAGTATTATAAGTATTTAATATTTTTGATTATTGCTGTTTTCTTATTTTTGTATTTTTTTCACTATTTTAAGTTAATTTTTTACTTTAATTAAAAGTGTTAATCACCTTATTTATATATTATTACACTTTACATTTTTTTGTAAATAGCCGTATTTTTTTAAATTTCAATTTTAACAATTGTTTAATTTACTTTTGTAATACGTCTTATCCTATTCAAAGTTGTTAATGTTATTTTTGTGAATTACATTATCACTACCCTATTTATAAATAGAAAAAGAAGGTGAGTAATAATCAAATTTTAATAACACTTTTATACTCTATGGGAATAGTGTGTTTCAACCATAAAAAAAAGTGATGAT